>DATJHU010000080.1:0-6264 GCA_035493715.1 Alphaproteobacteria bacterium
CATGCAGCCCGAGGAGCGCGACACGCTGGACGGCGGCTTCGAGGTCGAGCCCAACTCCCGTCTCTCTTGCCAGCTGATCATGACGCCGGAACTGGACGGACTGAAAGTCACGCTGACCCAGGACAGCGCCGGCTGACCTAGTTCTTCGTAATCCCCTTCAGGAACGGCACTACGGAGGCGATGAACTTGTTGTTCGTCGCCACGTCGCCTAGCGGGTCGAAATGGCCCATGGACGGGTCGGACACGAATGTGTGACGCGGGATCTTCGTTTGCGCGATGAACTTGTTCGCGGCCTTCAGCACACCGCCCTTGCTGATGTCGGTTTCGAACACATAGAGCGGCAGGTCGATGTCGGCGAGGTGGTAGGGCCTTAAGCCCAGATAATCCGTTACCGGTGTGCGCTTCAGCGAGTCCAGGGCCAGCAACAGATCCATGTCCAGCCGAATCGGATAGTACCAGGCCATCGCGTTGCCCGGCTCCTGGACGTAGAGCGCGCAGACCGACGGCACGGTGCCGTACGGGCCATTGAGCCAGCCACGCGGCCCGAATGGCCGCTCCGCCGCCAGACGGCCAACGCGGACATGCAGTGCGGCAAGCTCGTCATTGTTCGAATTGAACACCACGCCCATGAAGGCTTCGTTGGTGATCGGAAACGCCGGGATGATGTCGGCCAGGTCTTTGGGCAGCAGCGGCCGAATCAGGTTGAAGCCGAGCTGCAGCATCGACGTGCCCTTTGGATCGTCCAGCGCGTACTGGCAGCCGAGCTCCGGCAAGACGCCGATCGGCCACATCGGGATCTTTCCGAGCGAAGGACCGGCGAAGCCGAAGATCGAGGGGAACGGTTCGGTGCCGGCCGCCAGATGCGCCAGCGCGGCCTTCGCCCGGGCGACGGTCGTCCATTTCTGCGCGAACGGCGTGCCGGTCAAGAAGCTGTCGAACGCGCCCATCTGGCCGCCGTCGATCAGCACCATGCCCTCAAGATCGGCATAGCCGGGCTTGCCATCGAAATCCCACGCCGCGTAGGTCGGCGTGGTGACCGCACCGGCGGAATGACCGCCAAGAATGACTTTCCGCTTGCCGCCGTCCCTAGCCGCAAGCACAGCCCGCCTGATGTCGTTCAACGTCACCGTCGCGCCCCATCCGGCGATGAATTTCGCGTCGGCATCCTGGACCGGATCGAACCCGCAACCGGGGATCAGGTAATAGCAAAGGGCGATGCCGGGATCGTTGACGCGAAAACCCCGCGTATCCTCGAGAGCGTTTTCCCGCCGGTCGAACGACCAGACCGCCAGGTTCGGCACGCGCGCGACCAAGGCCCTGGCGACGATGTCGAAATCGGATTGGCCCGCCGGCGACCCGGGGAGAAGAATGAGTACATGGCCGGCATCCTGCGGACCGAATTTCTTGACCCATATCTTGTTGTATTGCGACGGCGTCGCGGGCGTGGTGACGGCCGGCGTACCGGCGATGGCGACCCGGACGCCGTCATCGACCGCGGCGGCGGAAGCATTTTCGAAGATGAGGAAGGCACCGATCGCGGCTGCGATGGGCGCGAACTTCAAGGCTGTCGCGCGCTTAGGCATCCGCTGCTCCCTCAATCCTTGTTGTTATCCCGTTACGATATCTTATTACGCAGTCACGCGGTGATAATTGTGCGGCCCTCTGCGGCGGGCTAGTAAGGGCCGCATGTTCCCGCCCGAGCGCATCGTCTGCCTGACCGAAGAAACCGTCGAAACGCTCTACCTGCTGGGCGAGCAGGACCGGATCGTCGGCGTGTCGGGCTATGTCGTCAGGCCGCCCGAAGCCCGGCGCGACAAGCCCAGGGTCAGCGCCTTCACCTCCGCCGACAGCGAGAAGATCCTGGCGCTGAAGCCGGACTTGGTCTTCACCTTCTCAGACCTGCAGGCCGACATCGTCGCCGACCTGATTCGGCGCGGCTTGCAGGTCCACGCCTTTAACCACCGCACCATCGCCGGCATCCTGGACATGATCCGCATGGTGGGCGCGATGGTCGGCGCGCCGGAGAAAGCCGAAGCGCTGGCGCACGGCTACGAACAACGCCTTGCGGCGGCCCGCGAGCGCGCAACGCAACTGCCCACGCGGCCAAAGGTCTTCTTCGAGGAATGGGACGAACCGCTGATCTCAACCATCGGCTGGGTGTCGGAACTGGTCGAAACCGCCGGCGGCATCGAGATTTTTCCGGAAAGGGCGCGGGAGCCGGCCGCCAAGGACCGCATCGTATCGCACGAGGATGTCATTGCGCGCGCGCCCGACATCATCATCGGCTCCTGGTGCGGCAAGAAATTCCGGCCGGAGAAGGTCGCGGCCCGCCCTGGCTTCGACGTCGTGCCGGCCGTCGCCAACAACCGGCTTTACGAGATAAAGTCCTCCATCATCCTGCAACCTGGGCCGGCGGCGCTGACCGACGGGCTGGACCAAATGGAAAAGATCATCGGGGGAAAATGATGGGCCGACTGCGGCTTGCGATCGCCCTTCTGCCGATCGCCCTCACGGCATCCGCGGCATTCGGCGCAGAGCCGGTGCCGATCCCCGCGGCGCCGCCCGAGGCGCTCGACTATCATCGCGGCCAAGACTGGTTCTGGCTGGCCGATCAGGCGCTGTCCTTCCTGTTGCCGCTCGTCATCCTCTTCACCGGCTGGTCCACGCGCCTGACCGGCTGGGCGCGGCGCATTGCGCGGGGGCGCTGGTACCTCACGCTGGCGCTCTACACGGTCCTTTACCTGCTGATCGCATTCCTGGTCGGCCTGCCGCTGTCCTATGCCCACGACTATGTCTTCGCCCATGCCTACGACCAGTCGAGCCAGACGCTGGGGAAATGGGGCAGCGACCAGCTCATGGGCCTGCTGGTCGGTGCGGTCGCCGCGGTCCTGACCGTCTGGATACCCTTCCTGTTGATCCGCCGTCTGCCGAAGACCTGGTGGCTGTGGAGCACGGCGGCGCTGACGCCGATCGTCATCCTCTCCATCGTGATCACGCCGATCTGGATCGCGCCGCTGTTCAACACGTTCACGCCGCTACCGCCGGGCGAACTCAAGACCGCGATCCAGGCCGAAGCCGCGCGCGGCGGCTTGGAGAACGCGACCATTCTGGTAATGGACCAGAGTACCGATTCCAAGACCTTCGGCGCTTATGTTGCCGGGCTGGGCGGCACGGAACGGATCGTGCTTTTCGACACGACGCTGAAGACGCTGACCCAGCCGGAAATCCTGTTCGTCGTCGGCCACGAGATGAAGCACTACCTGCTGGGCGACGTATGGAAGATCGTCGGGCTCTATGTCGTGATCCTGCTGGTCGGCTTCTACGCTGTCGACCGGCTGGCGCGCGCAGCCACACGACGCTGGGCTGGCCGCTTCGGCTTCGACGATATCGCCGATCCGGCGGCCCTGCCGCTGCTGCTGATCGTGTTCGGGATCGTCTCGCTGTTCCTGACTCCGGCGATCAACGCCTTCAGCCGCGACGTGGAGCATGAGGCCGACCGGTTCGGGCTGGAGCTGACACGCGACAACCAGGCCGCCGCCTCGGCCTTCGTCAAGCGCTTCAATGAGGCGTTAGGCATCCCCTACCCCGGCTGGCTGGAACGCAATTTCCGCCTGGACCACCCGTCGTTGGGCGACCGCATCACCTTCGCCAACGAATACCATCCATGGGACGAGGGGAAGCCCGGGCGCTATGAGGGGTGGATGAAGAGGTAGGCTCCGGGTTTGACTTCGCTCAATGAAAACCGGGCGCAAACGGCCATGCTCGTCCGTGCACAGGACACATGCCATGCCACGCCGAATCGTCATCATCCAGGGCCATCCCGACGGAACCCGCCAGCATCTCTGCGACGGGCTGGCCGACGCCTATGAAATAAGCGCCATGGCCGCGGGTCATTCCGTAAGCCGGTTCGACCTGGGCGAAATCGAATTTCCGCTTTTGCACAGCGAAGAAGAGTTCGAAACGGGCGCGGTACCGGAAAGCCTGCAAGCCGCGGTGGAAGCCATTGCCGTCGCCGACCATATTCTCCTGATCTTTCCGCTGTGGCTGGGGACGATGCCGGCGCTGGTCAAAGCCTTTCTCGAGCAGGTTCTGAAACCGGGTAAAGCCTTCGCCTACAGGCGGAGCGGCTTTCCCAAGAAGCTCATGAAAGGAAAAACCGCCCGGATGGTGGTGACGATGGGCATGCCCGGGCTTGCCTATCGCTGGTGGTTCGGCGCCCACGGGCTGATCGGTATCGAGCGCAACATCCTGAATTTCGTCGGTATCTATCCCGTCTACACGACATTGTTCGGGATGGCATCGACGGCCGGCGAGTGGCGCCGGAGACGCTGGATTCGGCTGATGAAGAAATACGGCAGGCGCGGTCGCTGACGACCCGGTTCACGGCTGTTCGGTCTGAGCCCTGAGAAACGCGGAGAGATGGAAACGCGCCTGTTCAGGCGCGTGCCGATGTACGACCCCAATAGGACAGGCGCGACGGGCGAGGCAGCCGCCACCCATGCAGTCGCTTCCCGCCGGCGACGCGATATGCCGCACGCAAGCCGGCACGTCGTAGCCGGCCGGGCCGAAGGCATCGACCGGACAGGCCGACAGGCACGGCTTCGCGGCGCAGCTGTCGCAAGGGCTGGGCCGCGTGTCCGGCGGCGGCAGGCTAAGGCGTTCCGCGAAGGCCAAGGCGCCGCGATAGGCGTGCCACAGGCCCCAGTCGGGGTGAATCAGGATGCCGAGCGGAGATGGCCTGACCGGCTCTGCCTTCATCGCCCAGCGCTGGAACGGCAGGAAGCGCGGGCCGCCGAACGGGAAGAGCGCGGTCGCACCAAGATCGCCCGCCGTCGCGCCGATCACCCGGCGCGACCAGCGGTCCAGCGGATCGGGCCGACCGTCGGACGCCTCGGGAGAATCGGAGAAGGCCGGCCATTCGTGCTGTCCGGTGAAGCCGACCAGGACCAGGGTGCCGGTCCCGGGCGGCGCCATGTCGTCCGGCGCCGGATGGAAGGCGCCGCGGAAGGCCAGGCCCGCCGCGGCGACATGGTCGCCTATCGCCCCGATATCCACCGGGGCCCAGCCTTACATGTTGCGGCGATACTGGCCGCCGACCTCGAACAGCGTGTCGCTGATCGTGCCCAGCGAGCAGTAGCGCACCGCGTCCATCAGGACGGCGAACATGTTCTCGTTGGCGATGGCCGCCTTGCGCAAACGCTCCAGCACCTTCTGGCCCTCGTCGTGGTGACGCTGCTTGAAGTCGCGCAAGCGCGCGATCTGGTTATCCTTTTCCTCGGTCGACGAACGCTGCAGCGGGGGCGGCGGGGCGTCGGCCTGGTTCGGGTTGATAAAGGTGTTTACCCCGATGAGCGGCAGGCTGCCGTCATGCTTTTTGTGCTCGTAGAACAGGCTTTCTTCCTGGATCTTGCCGCGCTGATAGCCGGTCTCCATCGCGCCCAGCACGCCGCCGCGTTCGGAGATGCGGTCGAACTCCATCAGCACCGCCTCTTCGACCAGATCGGTCAACTCGTCGATAATGAAGGCGCCCTGGTTCGGATTCTCGTTCTTGGCCACGCCCCATTCGCGGTTGATGATCATCTGGATCGCCATCGCGCGGCGCACCGAGTTCTCGGTCGGCGTGGTGTAGGCCTCGTCGAACGCATTGGTGTGCAGGCTGTTGCAGTTGTCGTAGATCGCGATCAACGCCTGCAGGGTGGTGCGGATGTCGTTGAAATCCATCTCCTGTGCGTGGAGCGAGCGGCCCGACGTCTGGACGTGGTATTTCAGCTTCTGCGAGCGATCATTGGCGCCGTACTTGTCGCGCATCGCCACCGCCCAGATGCGGCGGGCGACACGGCCGATCACCGCATATTCCGGGTCCATGCCGTTCGAGAAGAAGAACGACAGGTTAGGCGCGAAATCGTCGATATTCATGCCGCGCGCCAGATAGGATTCGACGAAGGTGAATCCGTTGGACAGCGTGAAGGCGAGCTGGGAGATCGGGTTCGCCCCGGCTTCGGCGATGTGATAGCCGGAAATCGAGCCCGAGTAGAAATTCCGCACCTTGTTGTCGACGAAATATTCCTGGATGTCGCCCATCATCTTGAGCGCGAACTCGGTCGAGAAGATGCAGGTGTTCTGACCCTGGTCTTCTTTCAATATGTCGGCCTGGACGGTGCCGCGCACGGTCGAAAGGGCATAGGCGCGAATCTCTTCTGCCTCGGCAGCGGACGGCGCCCGGCCCTTGTCGGCGGCGAACTTCTCGATCTGCTGGTCGATTGC
>DATJHU010000081.1:0-5335 GCA_035493715.1 Alphaproteobacteria bacterium
AGCCGGGGGAGTGAGGCGAAGACGGAGCAGTTGGGGCGGTTGATGAGCAGTGGCCCGAAAGTCGGGTGACGTTCCGCAATCCCAACGTGCCTTGTTCCGAGCGCAAAACCTGACACGGAGGTCATGTATGTCGCCTCGCAATATGCGTCCAGGGCTTTCGAAGTAAAGATCTATATAAATTCAGAAGATCGATAGTCTGGGATATCTTTGGGTTAAAATGTAGCCCTGCTTTGTTGGGCTGGGAACTCTTGTCTGTGTGGTGAGTGGAACCGGTATGGCGCCGCAAGAGTATGTGCCGCTCAGTAGCTTACGCAGGTGCGAGGCACCCCACCTTCCGACGCTCCGACACCGCGCCCCCAGCCTACTCCCCCGCCCCCGCCGACATGCGGAATACCGTCCCCAAATTCGATGCGCCTCCCTTGGAGGTCGTTCCGTAGTAGCCGCTCGGCAGGCGCACCAATCCGCCCTGGGGGGCGCTGCCGTCGGTATTGTCGCCGGTGAAGCTGTGCACAACCGCCTCCGGCCACGCGCCGCTGGCTTTCGGCGACAGACGGAAGATTGTTCCGTCGGACGCCGAGCCGCCCACCTGCGTCGTTCCGTAGATCGCGCCGGTCTTGGCCAGGGCAAGGCGGCCGGAAGCGGGACTTGCGCCGTCAGTGCCGCCCTTGAAGGCGTAGATGACGGACTCGGTCCATGTCCCCGGCTCCACCGCGGGAGGCGTCAATTTGAAGACGCCACCGCATCCTAACGTACAGCCCCCTGCCGGGCCGACATTCGCCATGCCGTAGAGGTTGCCGTCGGCATCGGCAGTCAGATCGGAGTCGGGATAGCCGAGCTCCGTTCCGCCCAGGCCCGCGCCGCCCTGGAATGCATAGATCACGCGTTCGGACCATGCTGTCTGGCCGGCGGTCGGGGGCGTCAGCTTGAACACCGTGCCGCAGCCGAAGCCGAAGCAGTGGGTCGACCCGCCAAGACCGGTGACGCCAAAAAGTGCGCCGGTTTCGTCCGAAATCAGCGTGCCCAAGGGAAGCGATCCGTCCGTGGTCTTCCCCTTGAACTTATGGAGGATCTGCAGTGCCCAGTGGCCGCTCCCGCCTGCGGGGGGTGTGAGCTTGTAGACGGTGCCGCACGGTCCATCCAGGCACGTGCTCGCCACCGGCGCGGGGTAGCGGCCGGTCGTTCCATAAAGTGCACCCGCCGAATCCATGACCACGCCGCCTAGGGGCGCAACCGCGCCGTACAGCCCGCTGAACCGATGGAGGATCGTCATGGTCCACTTCGTCCCGCCGGCCGGCGGAGGGGTCAGTTTGAATACCGTTCCGCATCCGTTGGTGCATTGCGTGGACCCGCCGCCTTGAGCCGTCGTTCCATAGAGCGCGCCGTCGGCATCGAAGATCAACCCGGATAGCGGCGTCCGACCGCCGGTGCCGCCTTGGAACGTGTGCAGGACGGTTTCCGTCCATGCGCCCCCTGGCGTCGGCGGCCAGGATAGTTTGAAAACCACACCGCAACCGCCCGTGCACTTCGACGATCCCCCGGCGCTGGTGGTGCCATAGAGGTTGCCGTGCCCATCGCCGATCAGCGCCCCCATAGGCGCCGCCCCATCCTTCCCCCCAGTGAACGCGTAAATGAGGGTGGCGGTTTCGGCTTGGACAGGCGCAAGCCCAAACAGCGTGGCCGCGAGTGCAAATCCTGCAGCGATAATGGCGCGCATTCTTCCCATCTTACGTTAGCTATTCACATTCTATTGCTGCTTTTGGTCGGCTGCGGAAGACCATCGCAAAACCAGCCCGATTGACTGCGTAAAGCTGCGCGATTTGCATGGGAATTCGCAAGTTATATTTGTGTGCCTCCCAGCCTTCCCATCACTTCCCCAAACAGCTCCATGCACCGCCACGCCCGGTCCAGCGGCACGCCGCCGGCCAGCGGGTGCAGGATCGGCATGTAGTCGGCCGTCGCGGCCTTGATCCGGTCCAACGCCTCGTCGGGGGTCAGCACGGCGTAGACGCCGGTGGCGCGGAGGTCCATCCAGGTTTCGCTGGTGTTGGCGAAGGCGCGGTTGACGCCGGTGCGGCGCCAGCCGGAATATTGCTGGGATTCCTTCAGGAAATACGGGCCGACCACCGGCCAGGCCTCGTCCGGGTCATCGGCCAGGAACCAGAGCTGCATCTCGCGCTGGCGCACCACATGGCCTTGTGTGCCCAGGCGTTCGAGTTCAGCGAGATAGATCGCCTCAAGTTCAGCGTCCGGCTGACCGGGGAAGAAGGGCAGGCCGAGGCGCGCGGCGCGCTTCACCGCGTTCTTACTCATGCCCCCGACATGGAGCGGCGGGTGCGGCCTGGTATAAGGCAAAGGCGATAGCCGGACCGTGGTGCCGCGGTAATCGAACGGTTCCCCCCTCCAGGCCGTCAGCATCGTTTCCAGCACGAAATCCATCGTCTGTCCGCGCACGGCGAAATCGCGGTCCATCATCGCGTATTCGCTGGGACGGTAGCCCTGGCCGGCGACCAGCACGAATCGTCCGCGGCTGATCAGATCCAGGATCGCCATTTCCTCCGCCAGGCGGAGGGGGTCATAGAGCGTGACCAGAACAGCGGAGCCGCGGATTTGCACGCGTTTCGTGCGGGCGGCGATGGCGGCGGCCAGGGTGAGCGGGCTGCCAAGCCAGCCTATTTCCGCGTCGTGGTGCTCCTCGACATTCACGATGGCGAAGCCGTGCGCGTCGGCATATTCCGCCATGTCGATCGCGGCCTGGAAGCGGTCGGCCTCCAGTTCCTTGTCCGGCCCGATGCCGCAGCCGCTGAGATTGAGCCGCAGGACCGGTTTCACCTCGACCATTATCCCTCCCCTTTATGCGTCGCTAGACAGCATATGACGTGGATGCGCGGGTCAAGCCCACGCATGACGGAAATGGCTTGGGTTGTGAAGAATGGCCGCGACGTTGAAAAACGCCGTCACGCCGCCTCCAGCGCGTCCGCCAGGTCGGCGCGCAAATCCTCCACGTCTTCGATGCCCGCCGACAGGCGCACCAGCCCGTCGGCGATGCCGCGCGCCCGGCGTTCCTCCGCCGGGATCGTGGCATGGGTCATGATCGCCGGGTGTTCGATCAGGCTTTCCACCCCGCCAAGGCTTTCGGCCAATGCGAAGAGTTGGGTGCGCTCCAGCATCGCCTTCGCCGCACCGATCCCCCCTTTGACCACGACCGATATCATTCCGCCGGTGCCGGCCGCCATCTGCCGCTTGGCCAGCGCGTGTTGCGCGTGGCTGGGCAGGCCGGGATAGCGCACCAGCTCTATCTTCGGGTGGCGTTCCAGCCAGCCCGCAAGCTCCAGCCCGTTTTCCGAATGACGCTGCATGCGAAGGGCCAGTGTTTTCAAGCCGCGCAGGGCCAGGAAGCTGTCGAACGGGCCCTGGATGCCGCCGATGGCGTTCTGCAGGAAGCCAAGCTGGTCGGCGATTTCCGTGTTGTCGCCAACAACGGCGATGCCGCCGACCATGTCGGAATGGCCGTTCAGATATTTCGTCGCCGAGTGGAAGACGATGTCGAAACCATATTCCAGCGGCCGCTGTATCCAGGGACTGGCGAAGGTGTTGTCGGCGACAGTCAGGATGCCCTTAGGCTTGGCGATCGCGGCGATGCCGGCGAGGTCGACCAGTTTCAGCAGCGGATTGGTTGGCGTTTCGACCCAGATCATCTTCGTTTCCGGACGGATCGAGGCCTTCACCGCCTCCAGGTCCGACAGATCGACATAGGTGACCTGCAAACCCATCGAGCGTTTGCGCACGCGCTCGAACAGGCGGTAGCAGCCGCCATAGATATCGTCGGTCGCGACGACGTGGCTGCCGGCGTCGAGTATCTCGAGGATCGATGAGGCGGCGGCGAGGCCTGACGCGAAGGCATAGCCGCGCTGGCCGCTTTCCAGGTCGGCGACGCAGCGCTCATAGGCCATGCGGGTCGGGTTCTTCGACCGCGCATAGTCATAGCCTTTGTGCACGCCCGGGCTTTCCTGGACGAAGGTCGAGGTCTGGTAGATCGGCATCATGATGGCGCCGGTCGAGGGATCGGGTTCCTGGCCGGCGTGGATGGTGCGGGTGCCGAAGGCCAGCCGGTTGGGGCGGGCGTTTGATTCTGTCACTTCATTCTCCGGCGGAGGTGGTTCAGCAGGTCGATGCGGGTGATCATGCCGAGGAAGCGGTCGCCCTCCGTCACCATCGCGACATGCCCGCGATCGAACATGTCGAGCAAAGTCGCGACAGGCGCGGAAGGCTGAATGGTTTCGACCTTGGCGATCATCGCGACGCGGACCGGATCGGCGAAGTGGCCCTCATCCTCCACCACGCGCAGGAGCAGGTCGGATTCGTCAACGAGGCCGACGACCTTGCCGGCTTCGAGCACCGGCAGTTGAGACACCTCGTTGACCCGCATCCGCTTATAGGCGGTCAGCAGCGTATCGTCAGGGCCGACCGAGACCGTGCCGCCCTCGTCATGCGGGCGGCCGATGATGTCGCGCAAATCGCCGACCTCACCGCGCGGTAGGAAGCCCTGCTCCTCCATCCAGAAGTCATTGTATTGTTTCGATAAATACTTGTTGCCGCTGTCGCAGACTAGGGTCACGACCCGCTTGGGCGCGGTCTGGTCGCGGCAATAGCGCAGCGCCGCGGCCAGCAGGGTGCCGGTCGACGAGCCGCCCAATATCCCCTCAAGCCGCAGCAGGTCGCGCGCCGTGTTGAGGCTTTCGGCGTCGCCGATCCGGTAAGCGGCACCGACGAAGGCGAGGTCGCAGACCGGCGGCACGAAATCCTCGCCGATCCCCTCCACCACCCAGGACCCGGCCTGCCCGGCCTTGCCGGTCTCGACCAGGTCGGCCAGGACGGAGCCCTTGGGGTCGGCCAGCACCATCTTCGTCTTGGGCGAGGCCTTGGCGAAGAAGCGGCCGAGCCCGGTCAGCGTGCCGCCGGAGCCGACGCCCACCACCACCGCATCGACATCGCCACCCATCTGCTCGAGGATTTCCGGCCCGGTGCCGGTTTCATGCGCCAGCGGGTTGGCCGGGTTGGCGAACTGGTTGACATAGAAGCCGCCCTGCTCGGCAGCGATCCGTTGAGCCATGTCCTGATAATATTCAGGATGGCCCTTGCCCACGTCCGATCGGGTGATGCGGATGTCGACGCCCAGCGATTTCAGGTGGTTGATCTTCTCCAGCGCCATCTTGTCCGGGATCACCAGGACCAGGCGATAGCCCTTGGCCGCGGCGGCGAGCGCCAGGCCGAGGCCGGTATTGCCGGCAGTCGCCTCGACCAGCAGGCCGCCGGGCTTGAGCTTGCCCGCGCGTTC
>DATJHU010000082.1:0-46170 GCA_035493715.1 Alphaproteobacteria bacterium
GGAAGGATTTCCGCTGGAGATCGCCATGACCCCGGCACAGGCGGGGCGGATCATTCAACTTCTGCAAACCGAACTGATCGCGGCCGCCAAGCCGCCGGCGCCGGATCGCCGGAACTAGGTCCTATTCGAAAATCGGCCGGCGCCAGCGGTCCAGCGCGCTGCGCAGATCGCGCGCCACCTCGCGACGCTGCTGCGGATGTAGGAAGACCCCGATCGGCAGCGTCTTGCCGTGGGAGCGCAGGACCACGGGCGTCTGCGGCAGGATCGGCTCGTGGAGCTCGACCTTGAGCCAGGCTGGCTGAAGCCGCCAAGAGCTGCTGCGGCCCTTCGGATCGGTGCGCCGGACAATCAGCGCCTGCTCGTCGAGTTCGACGCGTTCGGACACCAGCGCCCTGCGATAGCTTATGCGGAAAACCAGGTAGACCAGCGCGACGTCCAGGCCCATGAAGCCGAACACGGGCCACGCTCCAGCGAGCCAGGCGAAGGTGCTGATCGTCAGGCTGGCGACGATCACCAGCCCCATCATCAGCCGGAAATGCCGCCGCGAGAGGCTGCGGTGGGGTTTCAGATGCGCCTGGAACAGAAGCCGGCGCGGGCTTTCAGACTGCACGGTCATCCCTTAAGCATAGCCATCGGGACTTGAGACGGTAAAGGCAAGATGAAGCGCGCAGATATCGAAGACATGTTCGCCCGGCTCGAGGCGCGCGATCCGCATCCGGAAACCGAGCTTCGATACAACAATCCCTTCGAACTGCTGGTCGCCGTCGTGCTGTCGGCCCAGGCAACCGATGTCGGCGTCAACAAGGCGACGCCCGGCTTGTTCGCGCTCGCCGACACCGCGGCCAAGATGGCGGCACTGCCCGAGGCGACGATCCGCGACAGGGTCAAGACCATCGGCCTGTTCAACACCAAGGCCAAGAACGTGCTGAAGCTGTCGCAGATCCTGGTCGAAAAACACGGCGGAGAGGTGCCGCGCGATCGCGAGGCGCTGGAGGAACTGCCGGGCGTCGGCCGCAAAACCGCCAATGTGGTGCTGAACGTCGCCTTCGGTGAGCCGACCATCGCGGTCGACACGCATATCTTCCGGGTCGGCAACCGTACCGGACTGGCGCGCGGAAAGACGCCGGACGCGGTCGAGGCGAAGCTGATGAAGGCGGTGCCGCTAAAATATCGCCAGCATGCGCATCACTGGCTGATCCTGCACGGGCGTTACGTCTGCAAGGCCCGCAAGCCGGAATGTCCCAGCTGTCTGATCCGCGATCTCTGCGCGTTCAAGGACAAGACCAAGGGGCCGGGAGACAGGCTCGCCGCCGACATGGCGGCGGCGAGCGCCAAAGCTTAAGCCGAAGCGGTTTCGGTGGCAGCCGGCTGGTCCAGGAGCGGAGCCTCAGCCACCGGCTTTTCCTTTTCCTTTTCCTTGGCTTTGGCTTTGCTGTTGCCGTGCACTTCGCCATCCAGCGTGCCGCCAGCGTCCACAGCCAGCTCGCCATACTGGATCTTGCCTTCGATGCGACCGGTCGAACGCACCGACAGACGACCCTGGACGGTGATCTGACCCTCGAAGCGGCCGGCGATCTCGGCCTCGCTGATTTCGACGGCGCCCTTGAACAGACCGGTTTCCGCAACCTCGAGGCGGTGACATTCCTTGACGCTGGCCTCGACCGTACCTTCGACGATCAGGTGGTCGCAGGCGGCGATCTCGCCCGAGAGCGTGATGTCACGGCCGACGATCAGCTTGCGCAGGTCGCGGGGCGCTTCGGTGCGGATCGGCTCGGCCGGGCGGCGGATCTGCCCCGGTGCGGACACCGGCTGGGCTGGGGTCATCGGGCGGGGCGGCAGGCCGTCGCCATCGCCCATCGATGCCGGGCGGGCGGGCGCGACCGGCGTCGCCGGCCGTTGCGCAGCCGATTGAAACTGCGCCGGCGCAGTGGTCGACGAAGAACTTTCACCCGAACCGGCGGGGGGTTTACGTCCGAACATGGCGCGATTCCTTATAGGTCGGTTGAGGAGTTCGTCCGGCGTATCACCGAACCGCCGGCGACCGCAAGGCCCCTTTTACGGCGGGCAATCCCTGGAAAATATGCAGCATGAAGGCGGTCGCAACCACCGGGGTCAGCAAATTTGCGAGCGGCACGAAAACCATAGCAGCGATCACGACGCCCGCCATCAAAAGCCGCCAACGATAGGCTCGTCTCAGGTCGCGGACGGCCGCGCGATCGACATGGCGCAGCGCCACCAGCTCGAAATATTCCCGTCCCAGCAAGTATCCGTTGACGATCAGGAACACGAAAACATCCGCGCCCCAGACCAGATAAAGCGGCAATGCCACAATATTGACACCGATGGCACCGAGCAGGAACGAGATACCGCCCTGGACCTGTTCGCCCACGCTTTGGCGGCGCGGCGGCGGCAGCAGCGGATAATAGCGCCGCTCGACGGCGCGAGCGACCTGATCGACGAACAGGGCCGCGATCGCCGCCATCAGCGCGCCGAACAAGGCGATCGTGCCGAACACAGTGCCGGCGGCCACCGCGATTCGCACCAGCCAGTCGAGCCAGCCCGTCTGGAACATGCGAACATGCGCCAGCAGTTCACCGACGCCGACCCAGCTGGCGATCAGGACGAGTACAGCGCCGACGACACTGAGGATCAGGACCCAGAGTATGGCCGGGTCCAGCAATTGAACGAACGCCAGGCCGAACGCGCGCAGCATCGCCGGCTCCTTCCGCGTGGAACTCTACGTGGTCAGGTTACGCGGAAATTCTTGAACTGCCAGGGGTCTTCCCGATCGAGGTCTTCCTCGAACATCTGGGTTCGCTCGGCAAGCGGCGTCCAGTCGCTATAGACGCCGACGACCGGCCCCAGATACGGCATCTGGATGTCCAGCACCTCGCGGAAATCCATGTCGTCGGCTTCGACGATGCCCTGTTTGGGATGGCGGATCGCCCAGATCATGCCCGCGAGGACGGCCGAGGTGACCTGAAGGCTGGTCGCGTTGTTGTGCGGCACCAGCCGGCGCGCCTCTCCGATCGACAGTTGGGATCCGAACCAGTAGGCGCCGCGGGCATGCCCCATCAACAGCACACCAAGCTCGTCGATGCCTTCCGCGATGTCCTCCATCAGCAGGCGCTGTTCCGGCTGCTGCTTCCAGTTGCGGCCCGCCAGCTCGTGCACCGACAGCACCGCATCGTCGCACGGATGATAGGAATAATGCACCGTCGGCCGGTATTCCGGATGGTCGCCATCGCCGACCGACAGGTGCGCGGCGATCGAGATCGCCTCGCTATGCGTGATCAGGAAGCCGTGGAACGGGCCCGACTTGGGCGTCCAGGTGCGTACCCGGGTCGAGGCGCCGGGGCGGCTGAGGAAGATCGCGGCCCGTGAACCCTTTTCCTGGCGGATGCCGTCCGGCGGCAGCGCCTTTTCGTGACTGCCCCAGCCGAGCTCCGCCGGCTGGCAGCCCTCGCCGACGAAGCCGTCGATCGACCAGGTGTTGACGAACTCGCCCGCCCGCTTGCGCTGGCTGGATTTCTGGGTGTCGCGCTCGGCGATATGGATCACCTTGACGCCCAGCGTCTGCGCCAGCTTTGCCCAGCCCGCGCGGTCCGCCGGGACTTCGGTCTCGAGGCCCGTGTCGCCGGCGATGTCGAGCAGCGCCTGTTTGACGAAATGCGACACCATCCCGGGATTGGCTCCGTGCGTCAGGATCGCCGTCGGCCCGCCGGGGTGCTTGGCCTTCAACGCCATCGCCGCTTCGCGCAGCGCATAGTTGGTGCGATCCGCCTGAGGCTTGCTGATGTCGGTATAGCCACCGGCCCAGGGTTCGATGCAGGTGTCGAGATAGAGCGCGCCGCGCTCCTGCGCCAGTTCGATCAGCGCGAGCGAGGACACTTCGACCGACAGGTTCAGAATGAAATCGCCTGGACGGATGATGGGTTCGAGAATGCGGCGATAGTTGTCGACCGTCAGCGGCTCGACGACGAAGCGGATGCCGTAATCGGCCGCTTCCTCGCCACCCCAATCCTCGGCGGTGACAATGGTGATACGCGACGGCTTGATCTCGATATGCCGCAGGATGAGCGGGAGAACCCCCTGCCCGATCGTGCCGAAACCGATGATGACCAGGCGGCCATCGAACTGTGCGTGTATCTTGCTATCGGCCAATCAAACACCTCCAAATCGTCGCTTCGTTACATTGTCGACGCCGCCGGCGCCGACAATGTAACGAAAAGTCGGGACGGAGGCCTGTTTGCGAGCGTTAGACGCGCTCGACCATCAGTTTCTTGATTTCCGCGATCGCCTTCGCGGGATTGAGACCCTTCGGGCAGGTGCGCGTGCAGTTCATGATCGTGTGGCAGCGATACAGGCGGAACGGGTCCTCCAGCGCGTCCAGACGCTCGCCGGTCGCCTCGTCGCGGCTGTCGGCGATCCAGCGATAGGCCTGCAGCAGGATCGCCGGGCCCAGATACCGCTCGCCGTTCCACCAATAGCTAGGGCAGGCGGTCGTGCAGCAGAAGCACAGGATGCACTCATAGAGGCCGTCCAGCTTCTCGCGCTCGGCCGGGCTCTGCAGACGCTCGCGCGAGGGCGGAGCGCTTTCGGTCTGCATCCAGGGCTCGATCGACGCGTATTGCGCGTAGACATGGTTGAGGTCGGGCACCAGGTCCTTCACCACCGGCATGTGCGGCAGCGGATAGATCTTCACATCGCCCTTCACATCCTCGATCGGCTTGGTGCAGGCCAGCGTGTTGGTTCCGTCGATATTCATCGCGCACGACCCGCAGATGCCTTCGCGGCAGGAGCGGCGGAAGGTCAACGACGAATCGACGTTGTTTTTGATGTGGATGATGGCGTCCAGGACCATCGGGCCGCAATCGGCCAGGTCGATCGGATATTCGTCGATCGACGGGTTGGCGTCGCCTTCCGGCGTCCAGCGATAGATCTTGAACGTCTTGGGCTTTTTCGGCGACGCGGGGCCGGCATGTTTCTTGCCGGCTTTGATCTTCGAATTTGCGGGGAGGGTGAATTCGGCCATGTTTCGTTGACCCTTAGTAAACGCGCTTCTTAGGCGGGAAGACCTCGACGTCCTTGCTCATCGTGTAGAGATGAACAGGGCGGTCGCCCAAAGTCGGCTTGCCGTCCTCGCCGACCCAGACGGTGGAGTGCTTCATCCAGTTGTGATCGTCGCGATCCGGGAAGTCTTCGCGAGCATGCGCGCCGCGGCTCTCGTGGCGGGCGACGGCGGGCGCCAGCGTAGCGACGGCCTGGGCCATCAGATTGTCCAGCTCCATTGCCTCGACCAGGTCCGAGTTCCAGACCAGCGACCGATCGCTGATGCCGAGGTCCGGGCGCTTTGCCCAGACCTCCTGCATCTTGTCGTAACCTTCCTGCAGAACCTCGCCGGTGCGGAACACTGCGCAGTTGTTCTGCATGATCCGCTGCATCTCCAGCCTGAGCTGGGCGACGCGGGTGCCACCACCGGCGTTGCGGAATCGGTCGAAGCGGGTGAGCGCCTTGTCGGTCTCGGACGATGGTAGCGGCTTGTGGGCTCCGCCTTTCTTGACGATATCCGCCGCGCGGTGCGCGGCGGCGCGGCCGAACACCACAAGGTCGAGCAGCGAGTTGGAGCCAAGCCGGTTGGCGCCGTGGACCGACACGCAGGCGGCCTCGCCGATCGCCTGCAGGCCCGGCACGACATTGTCGGTATTCTCCGCCGTCGGCCGCAGCACCTCGGTCAGGTAATTCGTCGGGATGCCGCCCATGTTGTAGTGGACGGTCGGCAACACCGGGATCGGCTCCCGCGTCACATCGACATTGGCGAAAATCTTGGCGGACTCGGCGATGCCGGGCAGGCGCTGGTGGATGATGGCCGGGTCCAGATGCTCGAGATGCAGGTGGATGTGGTCTTTGTGCTGGCCGACGCCGCGCCCCTCGCGGATCTCGATCGTCATCGAACGGCTGACCACGTCGCGGCTGGCAAGATCCTTGGCCGAGGGCGCATAGCGTTCCATGAAGCGCTCGCCCTCGGAATTGGTCAGGTACCCACCCTCGCCGCGCACGCCCTCGGTGATCAGACAGCCGGCGCCGTAGATACCGGTTGGGTGGAACTGCACGAACTCCATGTCCTGCAGCGGCAGGCCGGCGCGCAGCACCATGGCGTTGCCGTCGCCGGTGCAGGTGTGGGCCGAGGTGCAGGAGAAATAGGCGCGGCCATAGCCGCCGGTCGCCAATATCGTCTGGTGCCCGCGGAAACGATGGATCGTTCCGTCGTCCAGGTTCCAGGCCATCACGCCGCGGCAGGCCCCGTCATCGGGGTCCATCAGCAGGTCGAGGGCGATATATTCGACGAAGAATTCGGCGTGGTGCTTCAGCGCCTGCTGGTACAGCGTGTGCAGCATGGCATGGCCGGTACGATCGGCTGCGGCGCAGGTACGCTGCGCGGTGCCTTCGCCGAAGCGGGTGGTCATGCCGCCGAAGGCGCGCTGATAGATCTTGCCGTCCTCGGTGCGCGAGAAGGGCAGGCCGTAATGCTCAAGCTCGATGATCGCGGGCACCGCCTCGCGCACCATATATTCGATGGCATCCTGGTCGCCCAGCCAGTCCGACCCCTTCACGGTGTCGTACATATGCCAGCGCCAGTCGTCCTCACCCATGTTGCCGAGCGAGGCGGAGACGCCGCCCTGCGCCGCCACGGTGTGGCTGCGGGTCGGGAACACCTTGGTGATGACGGCGGTCTTGAGCCCCGCCTCGACCATGCCGACAGCGGCGCGCAGGCCCGCGCCGCCGGCGCCGACGATGACGACGTCGTATTCGTGTTCGATAATCGGATAGGCAGTCATCAGCTCAGCTCCCGACCGCGACGCGCAGCACGGCGAACAAGGCGGCGGCGGCGGTCAGCACGATCAGCCCCTTGACCAGCAGCATGGTCGTCAGCTTGACGCCCTCGCGGTGTACGTAATCTTCGATCACCACCTGAACGCCCAGCGCCAGGTGATAGAATGTGGCGACGATGAACAGCGACATCAGGATCGCGGTCGCCGGGCGCGATAGCCAGGCATGGACGCGCGCCTGATCGGCGCCGGTCAGGTGGACGACGGAATAGACGAACCACAGGGTCAGCGGGACCAAGGCCACGGCGCTGACGCGCTGCGTCCACCAATGCTGCAGCCCATGCTTGGCCGAGCCCAGGCCGCGGGCGCGGGCGAGCGGGCCGGCCAGCCGCTTTTGCGGGTGATGCGATACCATCCTTGCTGTTCCTTAAACGAGAAAGTATCCGGCCACCCAGGTGGCCGCGGTCAGGACGACCGACAGGATGACAACCGTCCAGCCGCTGCGATAGACGCTGGGCAGCTCCAACCCGTGGGCGGTGTCCCACACCAGATGGCGAATTCCGTTCGACAGATGGAAGAACAGCGCCCAGGTCCAGCCTAAAAGCAGCAGCAGGCCCAACGGAGAACCCAGGAACGCCTGGACGGCGTCGAAATCCGATGGCTCGCCCAACAGGGCCAGTAGCCACCAGGTGAGCAGCAGGGCGCCGAAGCCGAGCGCGATGCCGCTGACGCGGTGCAGAATCGAAAGGGTCGAAGTGATCTGCCAGCGATAGATGCCGGTAGGCGGAAACAGGAAGGGTGAGATCGGTCTTGGGCGGCGAGTTGGCGTGGCGTCGGCCATACGCGGGTCCGTTCGGCTGGGCGCCGGCGTTCGGGGCTCCGGCGCACTGTTTCACTGAATATGGGCTGCTTATAGAATTAAGCGGCTGGTCACGTCCAGCCATGCGGTCGAGCCCAACACAATAAGGCCGGAAAGCGGTTGCCTGCGCCGCAAAATCGGCCAAGATGCCAGAGAAGAAGCACAGCCCATCCGAGGGCCAATGGCAATGATGGACCCGGCGTCGCCTGCACCCTTACTGATATCGACCGCGCCCACCCGAACGGCGGACCGGTATATTGCCGTTGCGGTCGTCATCGTATCTGCCGTGGGCTTCCTGGCCGCCGCCCCGTACGCCGCCGTGTCATGGCCGCGCATGATCTCGTTCGCGCTTGCGAACGATACCGGCCTTGCGCTGATCAATATGATCACGGCGGCACTGCTGATCGGGCAATTCGTGCAGCTGCGCAAACGGTCGCTCCTCGTGCTGGCCTGCGGTTACAACGTCATGACCCTGGTGATCGTCGGGCACCTGCTGGCTTCCGCGCGATTGCTTCAAGGCGCCTGGCCGGATGTTTTCAACCCTGAAACGGCCGCCTGGATGTCGTTCCAATGGCACTGCCTGTTCCCGGTCTTCGTGGTTGCATACGCGTTCCTGTCCAGGCCCGGATGGGAACGGATCGTTGCGCATGACCGAATCTTCCGGACGGTTGCCGTTTCCGCCGTTGCCGCGATCGGCATCGCGGCAGTGTGCGCAAGCGTGGCGATCTTCGGTGCGCGTGCCTACCCGGACGGGCTCGAGGGTAACCTGGCGGCGGCGGAAACCGCCTGGGCGGTGACCGCCCTGTCGCTGATCCTGCTGTTCCTGACGACGCGGGCGCGCCGCGTACTCGACATGTGGCTCTGCGTGGTCCTGTTCGCCTGGTTCCTCGATATCACGCTGAGCGGTCTCCTGGGACGCCAGCCAGGCCATCTGGGATGGTATGCGGGGCGGATTTACGGCCTGCTTGCCGCCAGCCTGATCCTCGCGGCCATGCTGCTTGAGACGGGCACGCTCTATGCCCGCCTGATCGCGGCGATGGGCGAGATGCGGGATCAGGCCGAGGCGTTGTCCAGGTCCGAGGCGGCACTCCGCCAGGCACAGAAGATGGAGGCGATCGGCCAGATCACTGGCGGCGTCGCGCATGATTTCAACAATCTGCTGACAGTGATCGTGGGCTCGCTGGACATGCTGCGTCCCCTTCTCGGCGGGGATGCGCGGGCGATGCGGCTGGCCGGCTACGCAACCGACGCCGCCGCTAAGGGAGAGCAGCTGACCAAGCAGCTGCTCTCTTTTTCGCGCCGTCAGATGCTGAATCCGGGTATCCGCGATCCCAATCGCCTGATCCGCGACTTCGAGCCGCTGATCGGTCGTGCGCTCGGCGAGGCGAATGAAATCGTCCTGGACCTGGACCCGGCGGTTGGGCTGGTCCGCGTCGATCCCGCGCAGTTCGAGGCCGCCATCCTGAACCTCGCGGTAAACGCCCGGGACGCAATGGATGGCAGGGGCACGATTACGATCGCGACTCGGCAGGTGACGTTGGGCGCACGCGAGGCAGCGGAAAACCCCGAGGCGGAGCCCGGCGCCTATATCGCCGTTTCCGTATCGGACACCGGCACGGGGATGGACGCGGCCACGATCGCTCGGGTCTTCGAACCTTTCTTCACCACCAAGCCGGTCGGCAAGGGGTCGGGCCTGGGCCTTTCGCTGGTCTATGGCTTCGTTAAGAGCTCCGACGGCTTCGTCACGATCGATTCAAAACCCGGCGAAGGCGCGACGATCCGCCTGTTCCTGCCGCGTGTGGAAGGCGCGGAGGAGTCGCCCGCAGCCGGTCCGGCGGCAGCGCCCGAGCCGGAATACAGCATGGCGGGCGAGCTGATCCTGGTGGTGGAAGACGACCCGAACGTGCTGGAGATCGTGGTCGAGACGCTGGAGGAGTTCGGCTACGCGACCGTGACCGCCACCGACGCCTCGGAAGCGCTGGCGCGGCTGAAGGAAGACTCGCGGATCGCGCTGATGTTCTCCGACATCGTCATGCCCGGCGGTATGAACGGCGCACAGCTGGCCGCCGCCGCGCGGGAGATGCGGCCGGAACTCAAGATCCTGCTGACAACCGGCTACGCCGCCGGCGCGCTGGGCCCGGATCACGCCACACCCGATGACATCGGCATCCTGGCCAAACCCTATATGCCCGAGAACCTGGCGCAGCGCGTGAGGCAGCTGCTGCGGCCGGGCCAGTCCTGAACCGGAGACGCGATGCAGCCCGACCTAGCGTGCAAGTTCGAAGCCGGCGTGATGACCCCGGTGATCAACCGCGAAAAATGCGAAGCCAAGGGGCCGTGCGTTCCGGCCTGCCCCTATGACGTGCTGGCGGTTCTGCCGGTGCCGAGGGCGGACCGGAAAACGCTGTCGCTGATCGGCAAGTTGAAACTGATCGCCCATGGCGGCAAGCAAGCCTATGCCGTCGCCGCCGATGCCTGCCACGGCTGCGGCCTATGCGTTCAGGCCTGCCCGGAGCACGCGATTACGCTGAGCCGGGCGTGACAGCTATTTGCCCAGGCGTTCCTTGAAGAACCGAGACGTGATCTCGATCACCTCGTGGGATTCCGGCAGATGGAACGTGTACCAGTGGGCGTGCGGCATGGCCTCGAACACGAACAGTTCCGCCTCGGCCCCGGCGCGGCGAAGAGCGCGGTGGAACAGGCACGTGGAGCTCAAGACCGCGTCGCGCGTGCCGCAGATCAGCAGGGTCGGCGGGAATTTCGAAAGGTCGGCGTGGATCGGCGACAGCAGCGGATCCTTGGTGTCCCATTTGCCGCGATAGGAACCGAGTTCGCTGGACGGATGATCCATGCCCGGCGCGATCTCGCCCCAGAAGCCGGCGACCGAGAAGATCTGGGCCGAATCGCCCATTTCCTCGAAATCGGCGGTGCAGGTGAAGACGCCGAGCGCCGCCGGCGACGGCAGTCCCTCGGCCTGGATGCGGACCGCCGTCTGCGCGGTCAGCGAGCCGCCGGCCGACGCACCGTAGATGCCGACATTGGACGGCTTGTAGGTCTTGATGATCTCGCGATAGACGGCGAAGCAATCGTCGACCGGGATGGGGAACGGGAATTCGGGTGCCAAGCGGTAATCAACCGCCAGCACCGGGATCTTGCTGACGTTGGCGACCGGGATCGCCTCGACCAGCGAGCCATGGCCCAGCACGAAGGCGCCGCCATGCAGGTTGATGATGACCTTGTCGCGGTTCTCCGCCGGCACCTCTTTCGGGCGTACCCAGTAGCATTTGACACCGCCGATCTCGACCGTCTCGACGTCGACCGGATAGACCTGCTTCATCGCCTCGCCCAGCGCCACCAGCCCGGCGTCGAGCTGGTCGCGCATCGCCCAGGCCGGCACATGGCCGTCGAAGGTCGGCAGGGTGTCGCCGAACGGGGAGGTGGCGAGGTATTTCTGCGCCTCGGGGCTGATCGTTACCGGCACGCGGATCGTGCGGTTGTCGAAGTGAACGGTGCCTTCCGAATCGATCATCTGCTTCCCCTGTTTGTCGGCCCCGTTTTCGGCCGTTGAGCGCGAACTATGCGTTCAAGGATAAAGACGTTCGGTCCGCCATTCCATCCCTTCGCGTGTGAATAAAATACGGTCGTGCAGGCGATAGGCGCCATCCTTCCAGAACTCGATGGCGCGCGGGATCACGCGGTAACCCGACCAGTTGGACGGACGTGGCACCTCGGCGCCGGCCAGTTCGGCCTCGATCTTCGCCACCCGCGCCTCCAGCGTCGCGCGGCTGTCCAGTGGGCGCGATTGCTCGGACGCCGCCGCGCCGATCTGGCTGATGCGGGCACGGCTGTGGAAATAGGCGTCGGCCTCCGCTTCGGTGACGGCCTCGACCGGCCCCTCGACGCGCACCTGGCGTCGCAGCGATTTCCAGTGGAAGCACAAGGCCACGTTCGGATTGGCGAGCAGTTCCTCGCCCTTGCGGCTTTCCAGGTTGGTGTAGAAAGCGAAGCCGCGCGGGTCCAATCCCTTCAGCAGCAGCATGCGCGCGGACGGCCGCCCGGCGGCGTCCACGGTCGCCAGGCACATCGCATTGGGATCGTTGGGCTCCTGTGCCTCAGCCTCCGCCAGCCATGCGCGGAAAAGATCGATCGGATCGCGGGTGCGAATTTCATCCATGTGAAGGCCCTGCCTGAAGTACGCGAAAACAAGCTTGCGCGGCGGAATCTGGTGTAGCAAACCGGACAGTACAACGAATCGCCATGGACGCAGGTCGGCCATGACATATCGCAATAAGGGTGGACAGTATGAGAATGCGATCGATCGCATTGACGGGTTTGGTTCTCTTGGCGGGCTGCGCAAGCGGCCCAAACGCCAATCAGGGCAAGCCGCCGATCGCTGCCGCACTGGCGACCCAGTCGCTGAACGATGCCGACAAGGCTTTCGTCGCCGACAAGTTCAACCAGGCGATGGAAAGCGCGTTGAGCGGCCAGACATCGCGCTGGACCACGCCCAGCGGCGACTATCAGGTGCAGCTGACGCCGGCGCGCGCATACCAGAAAGCCGACAACACCTATTGCCGGGAATTCACGCAATCCATCCAGGAAGGGCACGACACGCCAAGCTCCAGCCATGGCACCGCCTGCCGGCAATCGGACGGAAGCTGGCAGATCGTCGGCTGACCGCCAACCCTTCGCGATACGCTGGCTTGGAAGACCGTCGGCGTTTGATGTAGGGTGAATGAACAAAGTTTTTCGCATCAAACAGCTGCACACCGAAAATGACTGAACCGGCATCGGGCGCTTCAGGCGCCGCACCGACCGCCCTGATGGCGGGAAAGCGCGGCCTGATCATGGGCGTCGCGAACGATCGCTCTTTGGCTTGGGGCATAGCCTCGATCGCCGCGCAGCACGGCGCTGAGCTGGCCTTTTCCTTTCAGGGCGAGGCTCTGGGCAAGCGCGTGAAGCCGCTGGCCGCGTCCGTTGGCTCCAGCTTCGTCGAACCCTGCGATGTCGGCGACGACGCCAGCCTGGACGCTTTGTTCGCCAAGATCGCAGAGGAATGGGGCGAACTCGACTTTCTGGTCCACGCGATCGGCTATGCCGACAAGGAAGATCTGAAGGGCGGCTACACCAAGACCACGCGCGCTGGTTTCCATCTGGCGCTCGACATTTCCGCCTATTCCTTCACTGCCGTAACGCAGCGCGCCGCTCCGCTGATGAAAAAGGGCGGCAGCATCCTGACGCTCTCCTATCTCGGCGCCGAACGGGTGATGCCGCACTACAACGTCATGGGCGTCGCCAAGGCGGCGCTGGAGGCGTCGGTGCGCTATCTGGCGGCCGATCTGGGCGCCGAGAATATCCGCGTCAACGCAATTTCGGCCGGGCCGGTGAAGACGCTGGCCGCCAGCGGCATTGGCGATTTCCGCGTGATCCTGCGCTGGAACGAGCTCAACGCGCCGCTTCAGCGCAATGTGACGATCGAGGATGTCGGCAACGCCGCCCTGTTCCTGCTCAGCGACCTGGGTTCCGGCGTGACCGGGCAGATCCAGTATGTCGATGCGGGCTACAACACGGTCGGCATGGTGACGGTCGAGGCCGCCGCCGAGGCTGCGGTCCTGCTGCAGGGCCTGGTCGATCGCGGCGTCGTCCCCACCACAGAATCCTGACGCCGTGGCCGGCAACAGTTTCGGCCAGATTTTTCGCTTCACGACCTGGGGCGAAAGCCATGGGCCTGCCATCGGCTGTGTCGTGGACGGCGTTCCGCCGCTGATCCCCCTCAGCGAAACCGACATCCAGCCTTTTCTCGACAAGCGCGCCCCCGGCGGCTCGCGCTTCGTCACCCAGCGGCAGGAGCCGGACGCCGTCAAGATCCTGTCGGGCGTGTTCGAGGGCCGGACCACCGGCACGCCGATCAGCCTGATGATCGAGAATGTCGATCAGCGGTCCAAGGACTATGGCGACATCAAGGACACCTTCCGGCCCGGCCATGCCGACTATGCCTATATGGCGAAATACGGCATCCGCGATTATCGCGGCGGCGGCCGGTCGTCGGCGCGCGAAACCGCCAGCCGTGTCGCCGCCGGTGCGGTGGCGCGCAAGGTGCTGGGCGATGCCGTAACCATTCGCGGCGCACTGGTCCAGATCGGCGGCGTGAAAATCGACCGGACCCGCTGGGCCGACGCGGCGATCGACACCAATCCGTTCTTCTGCCCCGATCCCGGCATGGTCGACGAATGGACGGCTCTGCTCGATCGCACCCGCAAGGCGGGATCGTCGGTCGGCGCGATCATCGAGGTTACGGCGTCGGGCGTGCCGGCGGGACTGGGTGAGCCGATCTACGGCAAGCTGGATAGCGACCTGGCGGCGGCGATGATGAGCATCAACGCGGTCAAGGGCGTTGAGATCGGCGAGGGTTTCGGCGCTGCCTTGCTGTCGGGCGAGCAGAACGCCGACGAGATGCGGATGCTGGATGGCAAGGTGCATTTCTCCAGCAACCATGCCGGCGGCATCCAGGGCGGCATCGCGACCGGCCAGGATGTGGTCGTGCGTTTCGCCGTCAAGCCGACCAGTTCGATCCTCACGCCGCGCAAGACCGTCGACACTGCCGGCCATGACCGCGATATCCAGACCAAGGGCCGGCACGACCCCTGCGTCGGCATCCGCGCGGTGCCGGTCGGCGAAGCCATGATGGCGATCGTGCTGGCCGACCATCTGCTGCGCCACCGCACATTGGGCCGTTAGGGTCTCGATGGCGGTCTATACCGAAGTCTCCGACGACGAGCTGCGCGACTTCATCGCCGCCTACGATCTGGGCGAGATGCTGTCCTGCAAGGGCATCGCCGAAGGCGTCGAGAACTCAAACTTCCTGATCGTCACCGAAAAGGGCCCGTTCATCCTCACCCTCTACGAAAAGCGGGTGAACGCGGGCGACCTGCCCTATTTCCTGGGCTTGATGGAACATATCGCCGCCACCGGCTTCACCTGCCCGACGCCTGTCCACGCGCGCGACGGCGTCGCGCTGCGCACGCTGGCCGGCCGGCCGGCGGCGGTCGTCACCTTCCTGAACGGCATGTGGCCGCGCCGTATCTCGGCCGCGCATTGCGCCGCGCTGGGCGCCGCCCTGGCCCAGTTCCACAAGGCCGGCGCCGATTTCGCGATGGAGCGTCCCAACAACCTGTCGATCGGCGGCTGGCGTCCGCTGGCCGAGCGGATCGATCCGGCGGCGGCCAACGCGCTGCGGTCGAAACTGGCGAAAGACATTGCCGATGAACTGACGTTCCTCGAGGGTCACTGGCCGGCCGATTTGCCGCGCGGCACGATCCACGCCGACCTGTTTCCCGACAATGTGTTCTTTTCCGGCGACGCGCTCACCGGCTTCATCGATTTCTATTTCGCCTGCACCGACGCATTGGCCTACGACATCGCGATCTGCCTGAATGCCTGGTGTTTCGATAAGGACGGCGCCTTCATGCCGGCCCACGGGCAGGCCTTGCTGCGTGCCTATCAGTCGGTGCGCAAGATGACCGAGGCCGAGCTGGCGGCGTTGCCGATCCTGGCACGGGGTGCGGCCCTACGATTTCTTCTGACCCGGCTCTATGACTGGATCAACCACCCTGCCGGAGCGCTGGTGAAGAAGAAAGACCCGCTGGAATATCTCCGCAGACTGACCTTTCACCGGTCGGTGCGGTCCGTTGCCGATTACGGTGGAACATGAGCGAGACCCCAAGCGTCGAGATCTTCACCGACGGGGCCTGCAGCGGCAACCCCGGACCGGGAGGCTGGGGCGCACTGCTGCGCTATGGAAATGTCGAGAAAGAGCTGTCGGGCGGCGAGGCGCTGACCACCAACAACCGCATGGAGCTGATGGGCGCGATTTCCGCCTTGGAAGCGCTGAAGCGGCCGTCGCAGGTGAAACTCCACACCGACAGCACCTATGTGAAGGACGGCATCACCAAGTGGCTGAAAGGCTGGAAGGCCAAGAACTGGCTGACAGCAGACAAGAAACCGGTCAAAAACAAGGAGCTGTGGCAACGGCTGGAAGCCGCGGCGTTGTTGCACAAGATCGACTGGTTATGGGTCAAGGGTCATTCCGGCCATCCTGAGAACGACCGGGTCGATCAGTTGGCGCGCGATGCCATCCGGCTGATCCGTGAGGCGGGTATTTGAGCGAGATCCCTTAGATGCGCGACAGTCTCTGCGAAGCCAACGACAAGGCAATTCCCCTGACCCTGGTGACACAGGCGGAGTTCGCCGACCTGCAGAATGCGCTGGACGCGCGCGACCGCGCCTGGATCGCCGCCAACAATTTCACCGCCGGGCCCGGACAGTTCCTGGCGGTTCCGGCGGCGGATGGCCATATCGACCGCGTCCTGGCCGGCATCTCCCGGACCGACGATATCTATGCCTTGGCCGGCGCCTACACGGGGCTGCCGAAAGGGGACTATCGCCTGGACTCGCCGCTGGACGCAGAACCGGCGAGCCGTCTCGCGTTCGGCTGGGCGCTCGGCGCCTATGCGTTCGACCGCTATCGCGGGAAGGCCAAGCAAGGCGCGCGGCTGGTCTGGCCGGCGGAGGCCGATCGCGACAGGGTCCTGCGCGAGTTGGACGCGGTCAAGCTGGTGCGCGACCTGGTCAACATCCCGGCCAACGATCTGGGCCCGGCCGCGCTGGCCGAGGCCGCGCGGGTCGTCGCGGCGGCGCACGGCGCCATGTGTCACGTCACGGTCGGCGATCAGCTGGTCCAGTCGAACTTCCCCGCCGTTTATGCCGTGGGGCAGGCATCCGCCCAGCCGCCGCGTGTCGTCGACCTGCGCTGGGGTGACCAAAGCCATCCGGAAATCACGCTCTGCGGCAAGGGCATCACCTTCGACACCGGCGGGCTGGACATCAAGACCGGCTCCAGCATGGGCCTGATGAAGAAGGACATGGGCGGCGCGGCCCATGCGCTGGCACTGGGCCAGATGATCATGGAGGCGAAGCTCAAGGTCCGGTTGCGCGTCCTGATTGCCATCGCGGAGAATTCGGTCGGCCCGACAGCCAACCGGCCCGGCGACGTCATCAAAACCCGTGCCGGGCTGACGGTGGAGATCGGCAACACCGATGCGGAAGGCCGCCTGGTGCTGGCCGACATACTGGCCGCCGCCTATGAGGCCAATCCGGTCGCGGTCATCGATTTCGCAACTTTGACCGGCGCGGCCCGGGTGGCGCTGGGCCCCGACCTGCCGGCTTTGTTCGCGACCGACGGGCTGGCCGACGAAATCCTGGCAGCCTGCAAGGCCACCGAGGATCCGGTCTGGCGGCTGCCGCTGTGGGCGCCCTATCGGCGCAACATGGACAGCAAGATCGCCGACATCAACAACAACGCCTCCAACTCGTTCGCCGGCGCGATCCACGCTGCCCTGTTCCTTCAGGAATTCGTCAAACCCGGAACCGAATGGGCGCATTTCGACCTTTATGCCTGGAACGCCAGCGCGCGGCCTGGCCGGCCGGTCGGCGGCGAAGCCTTCGCCCTGCGCGGACTGTTCCACATGCTCAAGGAACGCTACGGCCGATGACCGCGACCCGGATGCGCGTGGCCGCGCCCAGCGCATTCCTGCGCGGGCGGCCCGACGACAAGGCTGAGGCACTGACCGAGCTGCTGTTCGGCGAGGATGTCATGGTCAGTTTCAGGCGCGCCGACTGGGCGGAGGTCGAAAGCCTGGTCGACGGCTATAAGGGCTTCATGTCCGCCACGGCGTTGACCGAGCCGGGCGCCGACCCAACGCACCGCATCTCGGCGCTGCGCACCCACGTGTATCCCGAACCTAGCCTGAAAGCGCCGGCGCTGGGCGCGCTCAGCTTCCTCTCGCCGGTGCGGCCCGGCAACGAGCGCAACGGCTTTGCCGAGATCGCGCCGGGCGCCTGGATCTACATCGCCCATCTGGCGCCGGTCGGACCCATCGAGACCGATCCGGTGAAGACCGCGACGCGGTTCTTGGAAACGCCCTATCTGTGGGGCGGCCGCACTGCCTTCGGCCTCGACTGCTCCGCCCTTGTTCAACTGTCGCTCGCGGCCGCCGGGATCGCGGCGCCGCGCGACAGCGGCCCGCAGCGTTGCGCGCTGGGCCAGCGCGTGCTGGGCGATGCCCCGCCGCGGCGGGGAGACCTGGTCTTCTGGCCCGGCCATGTCGCGATCGCCATCGATGACGGCAATGTCCTGCACGCCAACGCCCTTCACATGGCCGTCACGGTCGAACCATTCGCCACCGTCGACGAGCGCGCAGGCGGCAACCCGGAGGTTCGCCGCCTGTCGTAAGGTACGGAGGCAACTGACGATTCGGCCTTAAGACCGGGAACAGCCCACGCACCGGATGGTTAAAACGACAGTGCCCTCGCGAAACGCCAAAATCCTCAGGACGCTTCTCTTCGCGGCCTTTCTTCTGATGGTCGGCGGTATCGCACGTGCCGATGTTCCCTACGAAGTCACCTTTCAGCCGACCGGCGACGACGATCTGGACAGCGCGATCGAAGATGCATCGCAACTGTCGGCGCTGAACGACCGCCCCCCCGATTCCGACGCTGCGCTGCGCAGCCGCGCCGCCGCCGACCGCGAACGCATAAACGCGGTCGCGCGCTCCTTCGGCTATTACGACGATCAGGTCGAAATCGAGATCGACGCCAAGGCGCAGCCGGCCAAGGTCACGGTCAAGGTCACGCCGGGCCCGCAATATCTGCTGACCTCGGTCAGTGTCGTCGGCCCGGGCGGTCTGCCGCTGCCGGTTACGGCGCCGCCCCTCGCCCCCGCCGACCTGAAGCTCGAGATCGGCAAGCCGGCACTGGCCGCGCCGGTCGCCACCGGCGACAGCCTCGTCGAGCGTATCTTCCAGTCGCACGGCTTTCCGTTCGCACGCATCAAGCAGCGCAAGGTCACGATCGACCACGGCGCGCACAGCATGACCGTGGTCTATGAGGTCGAGCCGGGCCATATGTCGCTGTTCGGCGACACGAAGATCACCGGTCTGGAATCGCTAGATCCCGGCTATGTGCACAACCGCATCCTGTGGCAGCCCGGCCAGCCCTACGATATCGGAAAGGTGGACAAGACGCGCGACGCATTGGTTGCCACCAACCTCTTCAGCACCGTGTCGATAAAGCCGGAACAGAATGACCCGCCCGGCGTGACGCCGATGTTGCTCGATGTGTCAGAGCGCCTTCAGCACACCATCGCGGCCACCGCTTCCTACAGCAGCAGCGACGGCTTCGAGATCGGCGGGTCGTGGGAGCACCGCAACCTGTTCGGCGGCGCGGAAGACCTGAAAGTGACGGCCGCGGTCGGTAACGAGGTATCGGCGCTGCAAGTCGATTTTCGCACACCGGACCTCTTCGCGGTCGGCTGGGATCTGATCTCCAGCCTGGGCGTCATCAATCTCGACACCGACGCGTTCAACGCCACGGTCGCCAAGGTGGCGGCCGGCGTCGAATACAAGGCGGTCGCGAGAATCGCCTTCGGCGCTCAGCTCTCGTTCGAACGGACAACGACGAACAACTATCAAGTCGCCGGGGAATACAAGCTGATCGGCCTGCCGGTCTATGTGAAGCGCGACGCGTCGGACGACCTGCTGAACCCGACCCGGGGGGACCGGGAAAGCATCACCATCACGCCCTATACCGATCCCGATTACTCGCCGCTCACTTTCGTATCCGGGAAGGTCACCGGGAGCGTCTATCAGCGCCTGGGTGACGACGACACCTACGTGTTCGCGGCATCCGCGGCCGTCGGCGCGACCTTTGGGGTCAGCCTCGAAAACCTGCCGCCCGACAAGCGCTTCTATGCCGGCGGCGGCGGCTCGGTGAGGGGCTACGCCTTCCAGCATGCCGGGCCTAACAGCCCCGACGGCGACCCGCGGGGTGGGCTGTCTTCCATCGAGACCAGCATCGAGCTGCGTTATAAGTTGACCCAGACCATCGGCCTGGTTCCGTTCATCGACGCGGGCAATGTTTATGACAGCAGTCTTCCGGATTTCGGCAAGAAGCTCTTCGTCGGCGCCGGCCTCGGCGTGCGCTATTATACCGGGCTCGGCCCCGTGAGGCTCGATATCGCCGTACCGTTGGATAAGCAGAAGACCGACGATTCCTTCCAGATCTATGTCAGCCTGGGGCAGGCCTTCTAATGCGCCGGGCCGGGAAGATAGCACTGGGAGCTGTGGGCGGCATTGTCCTCGCCGGCGCCGTCGGAACCGGGCTGCTGCAGACCGGCTTCGCCAGGGATCGGCTGGCGGCGGCGATCGGAGCCTCGGCATCCAGTCCCGGCAGCGTCATTCGTATCGGCAAGATCGAAGGCTTCGTGCCGTTCGACATGCGGATCGCAAAGATCGAATTGGCGGACCGGGGCGGCCCTTGGCTTACAATCGACAAGGCCGCGCTCCGCTGGTCGCCGTCGGCGCTGTTCGGCGGGCGCATACGGATCGACAATCTTTCGTCCGCCGCGATCACCGTCCTGCGGCAGCCGGCGCCGTCGCAATCCTCGGGGTCCTCCGGCTTTGCGCTGCCGCGCCTGCCGGTCGGCATCGATCTTCGCCACCTGGCCGTTGACCGCTTCGTGTTGTCGCCGGCGGTCGCTGGCGGTGACAACGCGGAGGCGTCGGTCCAGGCGTCGGGCCTGTTGACCGGTGGTCGGGCGACGATTTCCGCCCGGCTGAAGCGCACCGACGGACAGCCTGGGACAGGCATGCTGGATGCCGCCTTCGACGAGGCGGCCAATGCGCTGCAGGTCAGGCTCGACATCGACGAGCCGACCGGCGTGCTGCTGGACGCGGCTATGGCCCGTACCGACCACCTGCCGCTTAGAGTGACGCTGGATGGCGACGGCCCCCTCTCCGGCTGGCAAGGAAAGTTCCTGCTGACCGCCGGACCGGACGTCCATAGCACCGCCGCGATCCAGGTCGCGCAAAACGGCGGTATTCGCGTCGCAATCAAGGGCGACACTGCGCTGGGGCCGTTGCTGGCCGATAACATGCGCCCGATCGTGGGCAACGATTTCACTTTCGACATCGCTGTCCATGACGACGGCCATGGTGCCACCACGCTCGAACCCTCGCGCATCAGCTTCGCCGCCGTGTCCCTGTCGGCGGAGGGCAGCCGTTCGGCGAAGGGGGAACTAAGCGGCAAGGCCCATGTCGCCGCGGCCGATATCGCGGCGGCTTCTTCGCTGGCCGGCGAGCCGACACAGGGGGCGCTGGCGATCGACATGACGCTTGCCGGCACTGCCGACCGGCCGCGCATGACCCTTGCGCAGCAGGGCCAGCTGGTCTTCGGCGACATCGCGGTCGACGGGATGACCGTCAGCGCGAAGGCCGACGGCAGGCCGGGCGATAGCATGCAGAACCCGCTATTCGACATCACGCTCGACGCCAAGGCCGAGCGCCTGCGGGACACCGCCTCGAGCGGCGACTATGGGCCGCTCGCCGCGCATTTCGTTGGCACGGCCGACACGCAAGGTACATTGGTTTCGATAAAGGAACTGACGGCCCAAGGCGGCGGCGTCGCGCTCAAAGGCTCGGGCGAATTCAAGAACGGCGCAGCCGAGGGCAAGGCGTCGCTCGTTGCCGCCGACCTGTCGGTCCTGGCCAAGATGTTCGGCCAAACCGCCGGCGGCTCGCTGAGCCTCGATCTTGCGGCCCGGACCGGCGCCGACAAGAGCATGTCGCTGACACTCGCCGGCACCGGCGACAAACTCCGCGCCGGCATTCCCGCCGTCGATGCGCTGCTGGCCGGACAGACCAAACTGGAGGCTGCGGGCACCCGATCAGCCGACGGCAGGGTCGTCCTCGACCGCCTGGCGCTGACGACAGGCCGTGCAACCGTGAACGCGGCGGGCCGTTTCGTGCAATCCACCGGTGCCGTTGACGGAACGGTTTTGGCGAATTTGCCCGACCTGAAGGCTCTGTCGGCTGCCGTTTCCAGCCCGCTGTCAGGCACCGGGGTGCTCTCCGCCAAGATCGGCGGCACGCTGGATGCGCCGGTGTTGGAGGCCGATGCCGTGGTGGATCGCCTCGTGTTCGGCACGATGCGGATCGACCATTTCGACGCCAAGATCCGCTCGCCCGACGGGCTGAACGGAGCGACCGCGCTGACCGGCACGGTCAAGTCGGGCAAGCTGAACGAGACGATCGACGGCACGCTGTCGCGCGACACCGCTGCCGACGGCGTCACGGTCTATCGGGTGCGGCAGCTGAAACTTGCCGGCAGCGGCGGCACCGTCGAGGCAACGCTGAATGCGAGCCCGGCCGCCCAGCGTTACGCCGGCCGGATCGACGTCGCGATCAAGGACCTGTCGACCTGGTCGGGCGTCACCGGCCAGACCGTGGGGGGTCAGCTGTCGCTCTCGATGAACGTTCCGGAAGGCAAGCCGGGGCCGCTTAAGCTGGCTTTGGACAAATTCACGCTCGGCCCCAGCCCGCATTCCTTCGGCATCACCCATGCCGGTCTGTCCGGCACGATTTCGGGTGACTTGGCGCACCGGAACGGCATGCTGGACCTGACAGTCGCCGGGCTGTCCGCGAACGGGAACGCGGTCACCTCGGCGAACGCACATGTCGCGGCGAAAGGCGGCACGACCGATTTCAAGCTGCATGTTGCCGGACAGATGCACGATGCCGTGACGGTCGATATGGCCGGGTCGGCGGCAGAGGCGAAGGGCGTGAACACCGTGCGCCTGGCCAGCTTCGCCGCGCGGGTCGGCAAGGACACGCTGGCGCTGACCAAACCGGCGACGATCACCGTCGCGCCGCAGGCCTATCGGCTGGCGGACCTCAGCCTGAATGTCGACGGTGGGATCATCGCGGGCGACGCGACATTGGCGCCGAGGACCGCCTCCGCCGACATCGTCGTCAAACAACTGCCGCTGCGCCCGCTGGGCTTCCTGGCCGGACAGCCTTATGTCGCCGGCACGCTGCAGGGGCGCCTTGTCATGACCGGCACGCCGCAGCATCCGTCGGCCAAGCTGAACCTGTCGACCAAGGGGCTGGACCTGGAAACCGACGGTCCCTTGCCGCGCCCGGTCCTCGACCTCGTCGCTGCCGTCGACTGGAGCGGCGACCGGGCGAACATCGATGCGAAAATCGCCACCGGGTCGGGCGATGTCGTCACCTTGACCGGATCCGCGCCCTTCGCCTTCGACCTGGTGAAACTGACGCCCGGCGTGCCGCGCAACGGCAATCTCGCGCTCAAGTTGGACGGCAAGGGACGGCTGGAGAATCTCACGTCGATCGTGCCTTTGGGTGAGGATCGGATTTCGGGCGGATTTGCGGTCGATGTCGATATCAACGGGACGATGGCCGCGCCGAAGCCGGACGGCCGGATCGCGATTACCGAAGGCCGCTACGCCAACATGGCGCTGGGAACGGAATTGCACGCGATCGATCTCCTGATCGCGGGCGACGGTAGCCGCTTCCGCCTCGACCATATGACCGCAACCGACGGCAAGACCGGCAAGGCGACCGCCGCCGGCGCCATCGACCTGGGGGTTTCCCCCGCCAAGGTCGATTTCAGCCTCGGCTTCACCGATATGCTGGTCGCCCGCGGCGACGACATGACGATCAACGCCGACGGCGATCTGAAGCTTGAGGGCACGCTGAACGGGATGACCGCGTCGGGAACGCTGGGGGTCCGCCGGGCCGACCTCTACATCCCCGACCGATTGCCGGCGAACATCGTCGTGCTCGACGTTCGCGAGGTCGGCGGGCGGGAAAAGAGCGAGGCGCCGAAGGCCGAGCCGTTGGCTCCGGTTGCGCTCAAGATTGCGCTCGACGCGCCCGGGCAGGTCTTCGTGCGGGGCCACGGGGTCGACAGCGAATGGCACGGCCATGTCGATATCGGCGGCAGCACGGCCGGACCGGTGCTGGTCGGCAACCTGACGGTCAGTCGCGGCACGCTCAATCTGCTTGGCCAGAAATTCAACATCGACCGTGGCGTGATCGGCTTCGACGGTGGAGACAGGATCGACCCGACGCTGAACATCCAGGCCAGCGTGACCGCGACGACCGTAACCGCCCTGGTCAATGTGACCGGCACGGCCAATTCGCCGAAGGTGGCTCTCAGCTCCCTGCCCAGCCTGCCGCAGGACGAAATACTGGCGCGCGTCCTGTTCGGTTCGAATGTCGGCGCACTCACGCCCAGCCAGGGACTGCAGCTTGCCGCCGCGGCCGCCAGTATGGCGCGGGGCGGCCCGAACATCATGGACAAGGTGCGCGCCTCGATCGGACTCGACCGGCTCGAAATCGGCGCCGGGGGTGCAAACCCGAACGGGACGGAAGGACAGAACAAGGGCACGACGGTCACGGGGGGCAAATATGTCGCGAACGGCGTCTTCGTCGGCGTGCAGCAAGGACTGACCGGCAATTCCGGCAGCCAGGCGATCGTCGAGGTCGAGATCGCGCCGAACATCTCGGTGAACTCGACCTTCGGCTCCCAGAGCGGCAGCGGCTTTGGCGCCAAATACTCCGTGGACTACTGAACGCGGTCATGCGCCCGCATGTCGGAATAGTTTACAATGCGGACAACGCGAGATGTGCGATGAAAATGAAATCAACACGCTAGAAAACTGGCGCGAAATTTGCTTTGTCCTGGATGCGGCTCGATGAGTTACTTATTGCAGTAAAGTATCGGATCGTAGGTTGTGGCCGCGGCCGGATAGAAAATAATGACAAAACACTCTTCTGCGCGCTTAACCATTTGGTCGCTGCGCCGGAAAAGGCGCGAATATGCGCAATTCATGGAAAATTAGCGATATTTTGTTTAATACGTCCCGCATCGGCATCGCTGCGGGCGGTGCTTCCTTGATGCCCCAGCCGAACGGGCCTGCGCTGACCCGCGCCCGGCGTGTAAGCCGGCTGGGCGTCGGATTCGCCATTCTTTTGATCCTGGACCTGACGGCTGTCTGGGCGGCCGTCGATGTCATCGACAGCACACGTGCTTTTTCGGTAGGCGCCGCCTACTACGCGAAAGCGCAGAAGATTGCGGTCGTCAACCTAAACCGGTTTGTCTCGTCTCATGGCGACAGCGATTTCGCGGAGTTCGAGCAGAATATCGGCGTTCCGCTGGGTGACCGCGACGCGCGCGTAGCCTTGCAGACAACGCCGTTCGATCGTGCAGCGGCCGAGGCTGGCCTGCTGCGCGGCCGCAATCCGCCGACCGATATCGCAAAACTGATCCGGCGCTTCCGGACTCTCGGCTGGTGGGTGCCGTTCCGGACCGCCGTCGCGGACTGGGCCGAGGCTGACCGTGACGTCGAGGCGCTTGCTCGACTGGGTTCTGAAATCAAGGCGCACCCGGCTGACGATCCAGCGGCCCAGGCAGCGCAGCTTGTCGCCATCCGCGAGATCGACGAGCGGCTGACCGCGCAGGAAGACAAGTTCCTGGCCAGCATGAACGCCGCCGCCGGCAAGGCCAAGGCGGTGGTGCTGACGGTATTGATCCTCACCACGGTCATGCTCTGGGTGTTCGGCATGCTGTTCGCGGCGCGCCTGTTCCATCGGCAGGTTGCGCTCGACCGGCGGCTGACCTCCAGCGAGGGCCGGTTCCGCGACTATGCCGAGGTCGCCTCGGATTGGTATTGGGAGGTCGACGGGGACCGCAAGATCACCTTCCTGTCCGAGCTGTTCTATACCCTGACCGGCGCGACGCCCGACGATCTTCTGGGCAAGGACGCAACAGAATTCCTGCGCGCACACGCGGCCGACGCGGAAAGCCTGGAGCATCTGGAGCCGTTCATGGCCCAGCAGGCGATCCGTGGCATGCGGCTGCGCTATCGGCGGCCCGGCGGCTCGACCATCTATCTCTCGGTTTCCGCCAAGCCCCATTGTGAAGACGATGGACGATTCGCGGGCTATCGCGGCGTCGGCAGCGACATCACCGCCGCGGTCGAGGCCGCGCAGAATCTGCGCGCGGAAAAAGAGCGCGCGGAAATCGCCAACCGCGCGAAATCCGAATTCCTGGCGAATATGAGCCACGAGCTGCGCACGCCGCTGAACGCGATCATCGGCTTTTCGGAGATCATCATGAACCGCGCGCTCGGCGACGGTGTGCCGGAGAAATACGATGCCTATGCGGCTGACATCAATGTCTCGGGCCGGCATCTCCTGTCGCTGATCAACGAGATCCTGGACCTGTCGAAGATCGAGGCAGGCCACAACGAAATCCGGGAAAGCGAGATCGGCCTCGATATCCTGGTGGAATCGGCGCGACACCTCTTCACCACACAGTTCGAGAAAGGCAACTTGGCGCTGGTTGTCGACCTGCCGATACCTGCGCCCACCCTGATGGTCGACGGTGGCAAATTGAAACAATGCCTCGCCAACCTGCTGTCCAACGCCTCCAAATTCACGCCTGCGGGCGGAACGGTGACGGTCACCGCACGCTTCGAGGCGAGCGGTGGCCTGGCGATCGCGGTGCGCGACACCGGAATCGGCATCGCCAAGCGCGATATCCCGACCGTGCTGTCGCCGTTCGGGCAGGTCGAATCCGCGTTCCATCGCTCCCATACCGGAACCGGCCTCGGCCTGCCGATCACCAAGGCGCTGATCGAACAGCACGGCGGCACGCTGAGCATAGAAAGCACGCTGGGAGTGGGCACGACGGTCACGCTGACGCTGCCGCACGCGCGGGTGGCAAGCCAGCCCGCCGACGAGGCAGCGGCCGGCTGAACCCTATGGCACGGCGCGATAGGCCCCGTAGCCTTTTGCCCGAAGATCGCAGGCGGGACACGTGCCGCAGCCATAGCCCCAGTCGTGAAACGCCCCGCGGTCGCCCAGATAACAGGTGTGGGTGCGTTCGCGGATAATATCGACCAGCGCCGGCCCGCCCAGCTTTTCCGCCAGCCGCCACGTGTCTGCCTTGTCGATCCACATCAGCGGCGTATGCAGCGTGAATTCCCGGTCCATGCCTAGATTGATGGCGACGTTGAGCGCCTTGATCGTCTGGTCGCGGCAATCCGGATAGCCGGAATAATCGGTCTCGCACATGCCGCCGACGATATGCGTAAGGCCTCGGCGATAGCCGAGCGCCGCCGCCATTGTCAGGAACATCAGATTGCGGGCCGGCACGAAGGTCGAGGGCAGGCCGTTTTCCTGCATCTCGATCGCCGTCTTGCGGGTCAGCGCGGTTTCCGAAATGTCACCGAGCGCCGCCAAATTGATCGTATGGTCGCTTCCCAGGCGCGCCCCCCAATGGGGATTCAGCCCTCGCATCGCCTGCGCGACCTCGACCCGGCAATCGAGTTCGATCCGGTGGCGCTGGCCATAGTCGAAGCCGACGGTCTCGACCTGATCGAACCGGTCCAGCGCCCAGGCCAGGCAGGTGGTGGAATCCTGGCCGCCGGAGAAGAGGACGAGCGCGCCGTCCGCCACGTTAGCCCGGCCCCGTATAGGTACAGGTCTCGCCGGCGGAATCGCGCGCGACGACGACACGCGATGGCCTGATGCCGCTCTCGGTCAGCGCGTTCCAAATCCATGCGGACAGGTTTTCCAGCGTCGCCGGTCCCAGATCGGCGACCTCATCCAGGAAGTGATGGTCCAGCCGGTCGCGCACCTTCTGCAACGACAGCTCGAACAGGCCGAGATCGACGATCATGCCGCTCTGGGGATCGGGCACGCCGCGCACCGCGACCTCGGCGCGATAGGAGTGGCCGTGGACCCGGCGGCTGCCCTCGGTGCCGATGGCGCGCTGGAGCGTGTGCGCCGCCTCGAAGCGGAACTCTTTACTCAACTCGAACATATGACCACTGGCCTAGGGAATTCCGATGAACTTATGCGTCTGCAGGCTGAGCCGCCATTTGGGGTTGGCCAGGCAAAAGGCAACCGCAGCCTCGGTATTCGCAGCCCGTTCGGGACCATCCATGGGTTGAACCCAAAAATGATCGAAATGCAATCGCCCCAGGGCCGTAATGTCCGGTTGCGGCTGCGGATATACCAATTTCAGCTCGTTTCCGCTGGTCTGCACCAGTTTCGCATCGGCTTTCGGGCTGACGCAGATCCAGTCGATGCCTGCAGGCGCCGCGATCGTGCCGTTGGTCTCGACCGCTATCTCGAAGCCGCGGGCATGCACCGCGGCGATCAAGTCGGAATCGAGTTGCAGCAAAGGCTCACCGCCGGTGAAGACGACATAGCGATCCGCCGCCCATACGCCCCAGGTCTCGGCGATCCTGGTCGCAAGCACTTCGGCATCGGCGAACTTGCCGCCGCCCTCGCCATCGGTGCCGACGAAGTCGGTGTCGCAGAATGTGCAGACGGCTTGCGTGCGATCTTCCTCACGGCCGGACCACAGGTTGCAGCCGGCAAAACGGCAGAAGACAGCCGCGCGGCCCGCCTGCGCGCCCTCGCCCTGCAACGTCTTGAACAGCTCTTTCACCGAATAGGTCATGACGCCTTGTGCCTATGCCGCACGGCCTGCGTCAATCGCAGGCGCTGCAAGCGCCCATTCCGCCAGCACATGCGTGTCGGTTTCACCTCCGCCTTTGCCCGCGAGGCGGGCGGGCGCGAGCCGCGACAGCGCCCACACCGCCATGCCGCGCACCAGAGGCGACACGTCCTGCAACAAAGGTTCGGCAACGCCCGCCAGTTTCGGCGAACCGCTGTTGCCGATGGCGATCAGCACGTTGCGCACGAAGCGGTCGCGCCCGATCCGCTTGATCGGCGAACCGGCGAACAAATCGCGGAAAGCCGCATCGTCCAGCATCGCGAGATCGGCCAGTATCGGCCCGGTCAGCCCCTCGCGCGGCAGGAAGGCGAGCTCCGCCGTCCGGCTCGCGAACTTGTTCCAGGGACAGATCGCCAGGCAGTCGTCGCAGCCATAGATGCGATTGCCCATCGCCGCGCGGAATTCCGCCGGGATCGGCCCCTTGTTCTCGATGGTGAGATAGGAGATGCAGCGTCGCGCATCCAAACGGTAGGGCGCCGGGAAGGCCGCTGTGGGGCAGATATCCTGGCAAGCGGTACAGTTGCCGCAACGGTCGGTCCCGGCCTCGTCGGGCGGCAGTTCGGCAGCGGTGAAGATCTCGCCCAGGAACAGCCACGAGCCGAAATCCCGCGATACCAGGTTGGTGTGCTTGCCCTGCCAGCCCAGGCCCGCGGCCTCGGCCAGCGGCTTTTCCATGACCGGCGCGGTATCGACAAAGACCTTCAGCGGCAGGCCGCTTGCCTCGCCCAGCCAGCGGCCCAGCGCCTTCAACCGTTTCTTGACGACGTCGTGATAATCCTTGCCCAGCGCATAGGAGGCGATGACGCCCCTGTCCCTGTGCGCCAGCCCGTCGAGCGGGTCGGCCTCAGGCCCGTAATTGAGGCCCAGCACGACGACTGACCGCGCCTCCGGCCACAGGCCTTTCGGATGCCGCCGCCGCTCAGGCTCGCGCGCCAGCCAGTCCATGTCGCCGTGATTGCCGGCGGCGATATAGCCGTCCAGCCCTTCGGAGGTTTCAACCGCGAGATCGGCGCGCGTGATGCGGACGGCATCGAAGCCGAGCGCGTGCGCCTCGGCGATCAATGCTGCTTTAAGCTCAGCCCCGGTCTTTGGTTTAGCCGCGGCCACGATAGGGCGGGACCCCCTGGTCGGGCAGCCACAGCCCCTCCGGCGCCGGCCCGGTCTGATAGAACACGTCGATCGGGATGCCGCCGCGCGGATACCAATAGCCGCCGATGCGCAGCCATTCGGGCGCGATCTCCGCGATCAGCCGCTTGGCGATCATCAAGGTCGACGCCTCATGGAAGCCGCCATGGTTGCGGAACGAGGACAGGAACAGCTTCAGCGACTTGCTCTCGACCAGATGGGCGCCGGGCACGTAATCGATCACCAGATGGGCGAAGTCGGGCTGGCCGGTCATCGGGCACAGCGTGGTGAATTCCGGCGCGACGAAGCGCACCAGATAGGGCATGCCGGGTTCGGGATTCGGCACCTTCTCGATAATCGCCGCCACGGGCGAGGTCGGCGCCTCGGTTTTCGAGCCCAGCTGGGTGAGGCCGGAATAGATCTCGTTCGTCGTCATGGGCCCATATTACATCGTCATTGCGCCAAGTGTGAGGGACGAAGCAAACACGGCCCTGCGCCCGATTTTCGCCCGCGAAACCGTCCCCTGGCACCATCACGGTTTTACAGCTTTCGCACCTCATCTATCGTTGAACTTCAGACGCCTTCACGAAAACCCTTACATGGCTCGCGGGAGCCTGCCGATGAGCGAAGCGATCTATCCTGCCCCCTTCGCTGCGGCGACCGTGGCTCCCCTGCCGACATTCGCCGAGGCGACGCGCGTCTGGCTGCGGATCGGCTGCCTGTCCTTCGGCGGACCGGCCGGCCAGATCGCGCTTTTGCACCGCGAGGTGGTGGACGAGCGCAACTGGATCAGCGACCGCCGTTTCCTGCATGCGCTCAATTTCTGCACGCTGCTGCCGGGACCGGAAGCACAGCAGCTTGCGATCTATCTCGGCTGGCTCCTGCACGGCGCAAGGGGCGGCGCGGTTGCCGGGCTGCTTTTCGTCGTCCCGGGCGCGCTCGTCATGCTGGCGCTCTCGGTCACCTATGTCGTGTTCGGCGAAATTCCCGTCGTCGCGGCGTTGTTCTTCGGAATCAAAAGCGCCGTTCTGGTCCTTGTGATCGATGCCCTGCTACGTGTCGGCCGCCGGGCGTTGAAAACCCGCTTCGCCTGGATACTTGCCGCGGTGGCGTTCGCCGCATTGTTCTTCCTGACTGTGCCCTTTCCCGTCGTCGTGCTGGCTGCCGGCCTGGTCGGCTATCTCGTTCCGAACGGCTTCGTCGGCGTTTCCCACGGCGCGGTAACGCATACTGCACCGGCGCTGCTGGACTCGGTGCTGGAAGGCGATCCCGGCCGGGCGGGCCGGATGGCACGTAGCGCGCGGCGCGGTGGCATCGCGGCGGCCGTCCTCTGGCTCCTGCCCTTCGCCTTTTTGCAGCGCGGCGGTTTCTTCACGGAGATCGCCTGGTTTTTTTCGAAAATGGCTGTGGTGACCTTCGGCGGCGCCTACGCCGTGCTGGCCTATGTCGCCCAACAGGCCGTCACGCACTATCACTGGCTGTCCCCGTCCGAGATGCTGGCGGGGCTAGGACTGGCGGAGACGACGCCGGGCCCTCTGATCCTCGTCCTGCAATTCGTCGGATTCCTTGCCGGCTATCGGGAGTCCGGCATCAGCGGCGGGGTCGCGGCCTCCGCCCTGACCTTGTGGATGACCTTCGCCCCCTGCTTCGCATTCGTCTTTCTCGGCGCACCGCTGGTGGAGCGGCTGCAAGGCAATCGCCAGTTATCGGGTGCGCTCGCCGCCATCACCGCAAGCGTCGTGGGGGTTATCGCTAACCTTTCGGTCTGGTTCGCGCTGCACAGCCTGTTTCAAACCACGATGCGGGTTCAAACGGGATGGCTCTCCTTCGACGCGCCCGTCATGAGCAGCCTCGACCCCTGGGCATTGTTGCTCTCGGCGATCGCGGCGATCGCTCTTGTACGTCTGAAGCTTGGCATACCGCGCACCCTGGGCATCTGTGCGGTGGCGGGGGTCCTGCTGAGGCTGGTCCACGGCGCGATCTAGGCCTGCCAGGATTACGGCGCGCCGTAAAAGTCGAGCTCTGCCCTACTGGCCCGGCGCGTGCGGGTGCCGGTGGTGCAGATCGGGATAATGGACGTGCTTGTGGCGCATCGGCCTATGGCGGTGACTGTGCGAATGGGGCTCGGTCACCGGTCCGTCGTGGGCGTGCTGATGATGCGCATCGTGCGTATGCACATGCTCGTGTTCGAGCGGCTCATGCGTGTGCTCATGCTCGTGACGCTCGGTCAGGTGAAGCCAGACACCGATTCCCATGAGCAGCCCGGCAATCGCAAAGGACGGACCGACAACTTCGTCCAGGGCAAGGATGGCGACGGCGGCCCCGATGAAGGGCGCCAAGGAAAAATAGGCGCCCGTGCGCGCTGTCCCCAGGTGACGTAGCGCGAGCACAAACAGAACGAGGCTGACGCCGATCGCCAGGAAGCCGAGGGCGGCGGCCGCAAACAGCGTCCCGCCCGGCGGGATTCGCGCACCGGCAAGCAGCGCGACAGCGACATTGACGACGCCTGCGGCGAGACCCTTGATCATCGCCGTAACGACCGGATCGGCGAAAGATAGTTTGCGGGTCAGATTGTTGTCGATACCCCAGGCGACACAGGCGGCTGCGATATAAGCGGCGCCGCCGGGGATCGCGAAATGCTGTCCGTTCCAGGACAACACGGCCGCGCCGGCAAGGATCGCAAAGGCCCCCAGCAGCAGGCGGCGATCGACATTTTCGCGGAAAACGAGCCAGGCGACCCCCATCGTCGCCAACCCTTCGAGATTGAGCAGCAGCGACGCCGGCGCCGCCTCCACACGCGCAAGGCCGAGCATCAGCAGAAGCGGCCCGATCACGCCTCCGAAAAGGATCACGGCGGCAAGCCACGGGAAATCCGGGCGGCGCAGGGGTGCCTCCACCGTTGGGATTCCGATAGCGCCGCGTCCGAAATGAACGCCGGCCAACCCGATGCCGGCGCCAAGATAGAGCAAGCCGGCAAGCAATTGCGGGTTGACGGTGCCGAGCAGGATTTTCGAGAAGGGCGTCGCGACCCCGAACAGGACGGCGGCGCCGACCGCCATCGGCACGCCGGGCCACAAATGGGCATGGTGATCTTGAGCCATCGCCTATCCTAGCATCAAAGACACCGTCGATGCGGCCGACATTGCGTGCGGATCGTTAAAGCGGGGCTATGTCGCCCAGGGCTTGGGTCGCGTGGAACGCGGCGGCGAAGTCCGCGAACCTGCCCGACGCGACGGCCTGGCGGATGCCCGCCATCAAATCCTGGTAATAGGTCAGGTTGTGCCATGTCAGCAGGATCGGCCCCAGCATTTCCTCCGACCGCTGCAGATGGTGCAGATAGGCGCGGCTGAACTGGGTGCAGGCCGGGCAGCGGCAGCCTTCCTCGAGCGGACGCGGGTCGTCCTGGTGCCGGGCGTTGCGCATATTGACCTTGCCGCGCGCCGTGAAGGCCTGGCCGGTGCGGCCCGAGCGGGTCGGCATCACGCAATCGAACATGTCGACGCCCCGCGCAACCGCGCCCACCAGGTCGGCCGGCGTGCCGACGCCCATCAGATAGCGCGGCCTGTCGGCCGGCAGTTGCGGCGCCGTGTGGTCGAGCACCGCGAACATCGTCTCCTGCCCTTCGCCGACGGCCAGCCCGCCGATGGCGTAACCGTCGAAGCCGATGCCGGTCAGCTCAGCCACCGAGCGCGTGCGCAGGTCGAGATAGACGCCGCCCTGGACGATGCCGAACAGGCCGTAGCCCGGCCGCCGCCGGAACGCCGCCTTGGAGCGTGCCGCCCAGCGCATCGACAGCGCCAGCGACTTGTCGGTCTGCTCCTCGGTCGCCGGATGCGGCGTGCATTCGTCCAAAGCCATTGTGATGTCGGCATCCAGCATGCGCTGGATATCCATCGACCGTTCCGGCGACAGGACGTGCTCCGACCCGTCGATATGCGATTTGAAAATCACCGCATCCTCGGTGAGCTTTCTGAGGCCGGTCAGCGACATGACCTGGAAACCGCCGGAATCGGTCAGGATCGGTCTATCCCAGCCCATCATCTTGTGCAGCCCGCCCAGCCGCTCGACCCGTTCGGCGGTCGGCCGCAGCATCAGATGATAGGTGTTGCCGAGCAGTATCTCGGCCCCGGTTTCGGCCACCGCCTGGGGCAGCATGCCCTTGACCGTGCCGGCGGTGCCGACCGGCATGAAGGCCGGCGTCTCGACCGTGCCGTGCGCCGTCGTCACCCGTCCGCGCCGGGCCGCGCCGTCCGTCGCCAGGACTTCAAATCCGAATTCAGCCATGTCCGACATCCAGCAGGCAGCAATCGCCATAGGAATAGAAGCGATAACCCGAAGCGATCGCATGTTGATAGGCCGCCTGCATGCGGTCCAGCCCGGCAAAGGCCGACACCAGCATGAACAGGGTCGAGCGGGGCAGGTGGAAGTTGGTCAGCAGCAGATCGGCCGCCTTGAAGCGGTAGCCGGGCGTGATGAAGATGTCGGTCGCGCCGGCGAACGGACGGACAATGCCGTCGTCCCCGGCCGCGCTTTCCAGCAGGCGCAGCGACGTGGTGCCGACGGCGACGATGCGGCCGCCATTGCGGCGCGTGGCGTTGATCCGTTCCGCGACCGCCGCCGTGAGCACGCCGACCTCTTCATGCATGACATGGTCGTCCGTGTCGTCGGACTTGACCGGCAGGAAGGTGCCCGCACCGACATGCAGGGTCAGCGTCGCGCTGCCGATGCCGTGATCCGCCAACGCAGCCATCAGTTCCGGCGTGAAATGCAGCGCGGCGGTCGGCGCGGCGACGGCGCCCTCCTCCTTGGCGAACAGCGTCTGATAGTCCGCATCGTCGCGGTCGTCGGCGACCCCGCCGCGGATATAGGGCGGCAGCGGCATCGCGCCATGTTCATGCAGCGCCGCGAACAAGTCCGCACCCTCGCGGTCGAACCGCAGGACAATGTCGCCGGCCGGCGCCTTGTCCAGCACCGTGGCGGAAAAGCAGGGCGCGAACACCACCCGGTCACCGACGCGCAGCCGCTTGCCGGGCTTCGCGAACACGCGCCAGCCGTCGGGCGAGAGCATCTGATGCAGCGTCACCGACACCTTCGCCTCGCCGCGCAGGCCGGCCAGCCGCGCCGGGATGACCTTGGTGTCGTTGAAGACCAGCAGGTCGCCGCGCTTAAGTAGGCCCGGCAGGTCGCGCACGGTCCGGTCCGCCAGTCCATGGCCATGGACATGCAGCAGCCGCGCCGCATCGCGCGGCGACACCGGTCGCTGGGCGATCCGGTCGGGTGGAAGGTCGAAATCGAACAGGTCGACGCGCATAAGGGGATAAGGTCGCTCGCCAAAAAGCGGCGCTTGTAGCACAGTCCCGCCGCAATACGAGAACGCCCGGGGGGAAGAACCATGCCGCAGATCACTGTCCACCATTTGAACAACTCCAAGTCCCAGCGTGTGCTGTGGGCGCTGGAGGAGCTGGGGCTGGATTACGAGATCGTCTTCTATCAGCGCGACCAGGGCTTCGCCCCGAAAGAGATGAAAAATATCCACCCGCTAGGCAAGGCCCCGTCGGTCGTCATCGACGGCAAGGTGATGGCCGAATCGGGTGCGATCGTCGAGCTGTTGGCCGGCCGTTACGGCAAAGGCACGCTGGCCCCCGACCCCACATCCGACGACTATCCGCACTATCTTGAGATGCTGCATTACGCCGAGGGCTCGGCCAGCATGCCGGTGGTGTTCCCGCTGTTCCTGGGCGCCTTCCAGGTCGAGAGCGAGATGTTCCAGGGCTATGCCCAGCAGCAGATCGCGCTGCAGCTGGATTACGTGACCGGCCTTCTGGAGGGGCAGGACTATCTGGTCGGAAACCGCTTCACCGCCGCCGACCTGCAGCTTGCCTTCATCCTGCAGACGGCTCGTGCATTGGGCTTCCTGCAGGGTCGCGACGTGCTGAACGCCTATCTCGGCCGCCTGGAAGCGCGCCCGGCCTATAAGCGCGCCATCGAGAAGGGCGGCCCGTTCGACTTGTCGTTCGGGCGCCGAGAATAACTATCCCGCGGAGAACATAATGCCGGAAGACCCGAACATTCTGTCGTCCGGGAGAAGCCGCAAAATTCCGAACCGGGAAACCCAAGCGGCAATGGCGGAAGCCGACGAAATACTTCGTGCTAGGCATGCGCGCTTCGAGGCCGAAGATCGAAAATTTCGAACGAGCAAAAAGCCGTCAGCTAACTCCGTCACTTAGCGGGCATGTAGCAACTCAGAATTTCAACGCCAAGACGCAAAGGACGCCAAGAAACAAGCCAGCTTTCGATCTCCGTAAACCCGCACCTGTGCGACCACATCTTGGCTTTCTTGGCGCCTTGGTGACCTTGGCGTTAAAAAGGCAATCCATCGTTTTGCCCCCGATCCCGCGCACTAGATGTGTACATCTTAGGGTGTCGAGTGAATTTCAAAAGCGAGTGTGATGCCGAGGCCAGCACAGCGAGCCAGGAAATCTGGGGAAAACTCGAACCCGTACATGCGATTGCTGTAAGGGCTGATCTGAAGGAAGATTCGCGCGCCTTCCGATTTCAGGCGAAGCAGAACATCCCGTCGCGGCTCGAGGATATCGAGCAATTCGGTCGCTCGATCTTCGGCCTCGTAAGCGCTCGACGAGATCTCCCCATCGCCGAACGGGTCGGTCGACCAATAACTTTCGCGATAGACGCCATCCAGCAAAGTACCTTTCGGCGTTTTGCGCCGCTGTCCAGCTTGCCACGCATATTTCGGCTGAATTCCGAGTTCGCGGGTGATCTCATCGGGCGAAATGGACGGATGCCAGATGCGAAGATCGAGATAGTAAGAATATTTCTGCAATACGCCCTACTCCCCGAGCGCCACACCTTCGCGACGGCCGTCGGCGCCGCCATGGAGGCCGTCTTTCATCACCGCGATGGCATGCAGGCCGCTGGTTTCGCTCATCAGCTCGACGCGGTGGCCCATGCCGGTCAGCTGGGCGGCATAGTCGGCGACCGGCGTGCCCTGCTCCAGCTCCGTCCGCGTGCCGGTGTTGACGACATGGCCGTAATCGACCGCCTGCTGGATGCCCAGCCCCCAGTCGAGATGCGCCATCATCGCCAGCGCTACGTAATCGATGATCTTCGACCCGCCGGGCGACCCGATCAGCAGCCTGAGATGCCGCCGCCCCTCGAACACGATCAGCGGCGCCATGGACGAACGCGGCCGCTCGCCGCCGTGCACGGCGTTCGCAACCGGCTTGCCGTCGATCTCGGGCCGGAAGGAAAAGTCGGTCAGCTGGTCGTTCAGGATAAAGCCGCCGGCCATCAGATGTGAGCCGAAGGGCGCATTGACCGTGGTGGTGAAGGACACGGCGTTGCCCGCCGCGTCGACGATCGACATATGCGAGGTGCCGGCCCGCTCGAACGTCGCGTCGGGTCCGGCGTCGGTGCGCGGCCCCGGCGGCACGCCCGGATCGACATGCGGCGTCGCCTCGTTGGTGTCGATCGTGCCGGATCTGAGCGCCAGGTAGGACGGGTCGAGCAAGCCCCGCACCGGCACTTTGACCAAAGCGGGATCGCCGACATAGGCGTCGCGATCGGCAAAGGCGCGGCGCGAAGCCTCGGCGAACAGGTGATAGGTCCGCGCATTCTGCGGCACCAGCTGAAGCGGGCTGAACCGCTGCAGCATGCCCAGAGTCTGGATGACCGCAATCGCGCCCGCTGCCGGCGGACCGGCGCCGCAGATCTCATATTTGCGGTACATGCCGCAGACCGGCTCGCGCTTGATCAGCTGATAGTTCTTGAGGTCGTCCAGCGTCATCGCGCCCGGCGTCGGATGATCGGCGACCCCCATGCCGGTGTTGACCGCCTTGACGATCTCCTCCGCCAGCGGGCCGGTATAGAAGGCGTTGGCGCCCTTCTCGGCCAACAGATGCAGGGTCTTGGCGAGCTCAGGCGATTTCAGGATATCCCCGACCGCGAGCGGCGAACCGTCCGCCTTGTAGTAGCGCGCCTTCAGGTCAGGCGCATTGCCGAGGAAATCCTTGGCGCTGTCGAGCCACCAATGTAGCCGCGGCGTGACGGCGAACCCGTCTTCCGACAGCTTGATCGCCGGCTCGAACAGCTTGGCCCAGGGCAGCTTGCCGTAATCCTTATGCACGCTCTCCAGCAGCCGCATGATGCCGGGCACGCCGACCGGCCGCCCGCCCACGGCGGCGTCGAAGAAACCGAGCGGCTGTCCGTTCGGCCCGAGGAACAGATCGGGCTTGTCGGCCGCCGGTGCGGTTTCGCGACCGTCATAGATCACGATCTTCCCGGTCGCCTTGTCATAGAAGCTGAGGAAACCGCCGCCGCCGATGCCGGAAGACTGCGGCTCGACCAGCGTCAGCACCAGCTGCGCGGCGATGGCGGCATCGGCGGCGCTGCCGCCGGCCGCCAGCATGTCGGCCCCCGCTTTGCTGGCCAGCGGGTTGGCCGCGACCACCATGTATTTGCGAGTGACGACCTCCGGCTTGGCGATCTTCTGGGATTCACCCTCGGGGTCGCTGGCGGCGAGGAGCGGGCCGGACAGCGCCAAGACCGGAAGGACGGCGAGGAAAGCACGGCGAAGATTTGGCATTCCGGAACCTTACCGGTCTGGTTTGCCGATGCAATACACGCACCGACCTGCCACGGGATTATCCCTCGCGCAGCAGCTCCGCCAGGCCCAGGAACGCGGGGTATTGCTCGGTGATGACATAGGTCGGGATCGGCTCGAGGAAAGTCCGCATCCGGCCCTTGGCAACGAAGCGTTCGCGGAAGTCCGATTTGTCGAACAGCCCGCCCAGCTTGGGCACGATCCCGCCGGCGATGAAGAGGCCGCCGCGGGAACCGGCCGTCAGCGCCAGATTGCCGGCGACGGTGCCGAGCAGTGCGCAGAAGATCGCCACCGCCTCGACCGCGACAGGATCGGTGCCCTTCAACGCCCGATCCGTCACTTCAGGGGGGTTGAGCTCGGTCTTGCCGACGCCGTTCAACGTCGAGAGGCTGGAATGCAGCAGGCTGAGCCCGGCGCCGCAGATGAAGGTCTCGGCCGAAACATGTTTGCGGCCGCTGCGATAGAGCAGTTCGATCAGCGCGCGTTCCCTGTCGGTGACAGCCGGCAGGGTCGCGTGCCCGCCCTCGCCCGCCAGCGGCACCCAGCGGTTGCCGGCATTGCCCTTGACCGGCACGACGATGGAAACGCCGAGGCCGGTACCCGGGCCGATGATCGCGATCGGCACGCCGTCGACCGGCGTTCCGCTTCCGACCTGGCGCCGCCGGTCGGCGCCGATGCGCGGCGCCGCCATCGCCTGGGCGACGAAATCGTTGACGACTTTCAGATAGTCGAAGGCGATATCGCGGGTCAGCGCGGCGATTGAGAACGACCAGGGATGGTTGGTGAAGGACAGGTAATCGCCGGTCACCGGCCCCGCGACCGCCAGCGCGCCCCGCCTCGGACGCGGCAGCCCGGCGCCTTCGGTCTGTTTCAGGAACGCCTGGATCGCGTCACGCAACGACGGATGGTCGGCGACCGGCAGCACGGCGATATGCGTCGGCTCGTCGTTTTCCAGCAGCGCGAACCGGGCATTGGTCGCACCGATATCGCCGATCAGGGCAGGCGTCATGGACTGAACCTCGCTAGCGGCCGGTCGATCCCGGACGGCGGCAGATTACCCCCACCAACTCACCCGTCTAGAATAAAACACGCCCCGCCGACCTTTCGGTGGGCAGGGCGTGAATACCTCAGTCGATAGCGGTCTTATTTCTGACGTATCGCGTCCTTCATGCCGCCGACCGCGTTCTGGATCTTGCCGGCGGTCTTCTGGGCCTGGCCCTCCGCCTTCAGCTTCGCATCGCCCATGACGGAACCGGCCGCCTGTTTGACGGCGCCTTTGGCCTGATTGGCCGCGCCCTTGATCCGATCCTTGTCCATCGATCACTCTCCGAATGGGCCGCGCCGCAATGGCCGGCCTTCTGGAAAGCTAACCCGTTGTATTTGGAAATTGTTTCGCCCGAGATTGTGCTGTGAAGCTTGGGGATCGCGCAGGGTGGTTGTACGGTTCCGCGCCAGCAAATGGAGGAAGTTCCATGCGGAAGACGATTTTGGCCGGCGCCGCCCTGTCCTGTGGGCTCGCGGCCTCGACGACGCCTCTGCTCGCCGCCGACCCGGGCGCGCCGCAAACCGCCATCCAGCCGGTCACCGACCAGTATCACGGCGTGTCCGTCACCGATCCCTATCGCTGGCTGGAAGACGCCGCCGACGCCAAGGTCCAGGCCTGGAGCGACGCCCAGAATACGCGCACCCGCGGCTATCTGGATGGGCTGAAGACCCGCGCGCCGATCAAGGCGGAGCTGTCCAGGCTGATCTCCGCCACCTCACCCGCCTATTACGATCTCAAGCGCGGCGGCAACACGATCTTCGCCATGTACAGCCAGCCGCCGAAGCAGCAGCCGATGCTGTCGGTCCTGCCGCTCTCCGCCGATCCGAAACAGGCGCGTGTGGTCGTCGATCCCAACGTCATCAATGCCAAGGGCTCGACCGCGATCGACTGGTACGTGCCCTCGCCTGACGGCACCAAGGTCGCGATTTCGCTGTCGGATGGCGGGAGTGAGGACGGAACCCTACACATCTTCGACGTCGGCACCGGCCAGGAGGTCGATGCCCCGATCACCGGCGTGCAGTATCCGACCGCAGGCGGCAGCATGGCCTGGGCGGCCGACGGCAAATCCTTCTGGTACACGCGCTATCCGACCGCGGGCGCGGCGGAGGACCGGCATTTCTTCCAGCATGTCTATCTCCACACGCCGGGCAAGCTGGCCGCCAACGATCCGGACGTGCTGGGCAAGGAGATCGCCGATCCCAAGATCGCCGAGATCGGCCTGTACGACGAGTTCGACCCCGGCAACCCGACCGCCGTGGTCGAGAACGGCGACAGCGGCCGTTACGCGGTCTATGCCCAGGACAAGGGCAAATGGGTTAAGATCGCGTCCTATGACGACCATGTCATCGCCGCCGTGTTCGGGCCGGACCACGCGCTCTATATCGTGTCGCGCGAGGGCGCGCCGCACAGCAAGATCCTGCGGCTGGCGCCCGGCGATTTCGACCTGAAGCACGCCAAGCTGCTGGTGCCGGAGGATGACGGCACGATCGCGCCGGTGAGCGAGGAACTGGTTCAGCCCTTCACGTTTTCCGGCGATCGCCTCTATGTGAAGAAACTGGTCGGCGGCCCGTCACGGGTCGATGTCTATGACCTTGGCGGAAAGAAGCTCGGCGCGCTGCCGCTGCCCGGAGTCTCAGCGGTCGATGAGGTCCTGCCGGCCGGCGACGGGGTGCTGTTCTCCATCGCAACCTATCTGCGCCCACCCTATTTTGCGCGCTATTCGGCAGCGACCGGCAAGGCGGAGGACACGGCGCTGGCGCAGACCAGCCCGGTCAGGTTCGACGATGCCGAGGTCGTGCGCGAGTTCGCGACGTCGAAGGACGGCACCAAGGTTCCGGTCAACATCATCCGCCGCAAGGGCACGAAGCTCGACGGCGGCAACCCGACCCTGCTCTACGGCTATGGCGGCTACGGCATCAGCATGACGCCGCGCTTCCTCGGCGCCGACCGGCGCGTTTGGCTGGACGGGGGCGGGGTCTATGCCATCGCCAACATCCGGGGCGGCGGCGAGTACGGCGAGGACTGGCATCGCCAGGGCGCCATGACGCGCAAGCAGAACGTGTTCGACGATTTCTTCGCCGCCGCCGAACACATGGTCAGCGCGAAATATACGACGCCCAAGCGCCTCGCGATCCTGGGCGGCAGCAACGGCGGGTTGCTGATGGGGGCAGAGCTGACGCAGCATCCGGCAGCCTTCCGCACCGTGGTCGCGCAGGTCGGCATCTATGACATGCTGCGGGTCGAACTCGATCCGAACGGGGCATTCAACACCACCGAGTTCGGCACGGTGACGGATGCCGACCAGTTCAAGGCGCTCTATGCCTATTCGCCCTATCACAATGTGAAGGACGGCACGGCCTATCCGTCGGTGCTGTTCATGACCGGCGCCAACGACGGGCGGGTCAACCCGCTGCAGTCGCGCAAGATGGCGGCCCGGCTGCAGGCCGCGACATCCTCGGGAAAACCGATCTATCTGCGCACCAGCACGGAGAGCGGCCACGGCATCGGCAGCGCGCTGTCGGTCAGGATCGACCAGAGCGCGGATTATCTCGCCTTCCTGTTCGACCAGCTGGGCATGGAGCTGCCCACCCAATGACGCATGTCCTCAACGGCGGCTGCCATTGCGGCGCGCTCCATCTGACATTCGAAACGCCGCACGCGCCGGCGGAACTGCCGCTGCGCATCTGCACCTGCTCGTTCTGCGTCAAGCAGGGCGCGCGCTACACCGCCGACAAGGACGGTCGCGCGACCTTCACCGCCGCAAGCTCCGATCTGCTGCACCGTTACCAGTTCGGCACGAAGACGGCGGACATATTGAGCTGCGCCAGATGCGGTACCTATGTCGCCGCCGTGACGACCGTTGAGGGCAAGCTCTACGCTGCGATCAACGTCAACGCGCTGGACGACCAGGCCGCGTTTGCGCGCGCACCGGACGTCACGAATTTCTCGGACCAGACACCGGAACAGCGCGGTGAACGGCGCCAGTCGAATTGGACTCCGGCGACGCTCGATTTTGCCGCCGCCGCCCGCTAAAGATTGCGCGCAACAACCGATTTTGGGGGAAATGATGTCCGTTGAAGACGACAAGCGCGAACTGAACGAACTGGCCCTGCGCTATGCCCGCGCCTGCGACACACATGACGCGGCGGAGTTCGCGGCGATCTTCACCGAGGACGGCCAGATCGTTTCCCCCGGCCACACCATGACCGGCCGCGACCAGATCGTGGCGGTGGTGCCGAGTGCGCTGAAGAGCATGTATCTGCGCACCATGCACATGGTCCACAACAACATGGTTTGGGTCGACGGCGACACGGCGCGCGGCGAGACCTATTGCGTGGCCCATCATCTGACCAAGGAATCCGACACCAAGGCGTCGGACTACATCATGTACATCATTTACGACAACCAGTACCGGAAGGTGGACGGCCGCTGGCAGTTCAGCCACCGCAAGCTGAACCTGCGCTGGGCCGGCAGCGACACGGTGGATATCAGCGCGGGGTGAGCCCCTTGATGCCCTCGCCCGACGGGCGGGAGAAGGCTTCCGATCTCGGCGCCTTTATAACTGCGACTTCGCCCAGCGTACGATGCTGGCGGAGTCCATCGCGCCGGCTGTGCGGGCCGCCAGTTTCCCGCCCTTGAACAGCAGCATCGTCGGGATGCTCTTTATGTCGTAGCGCGCGGCGATCTGCTGTTGCTCGTCGGAGTTCAGCTTCAAGAGCCGCACGTCCGGCTCCAGCACCTGGGCGGCGCGCGCGAATTGCGGCGCCATGCTGCGGCACGGCCCGCACCAGGGCGCCCAGACATCGACCAGCACCGGCAGGTCGCCCTTGGCGACATGACGATCGAACGTGGCGGCGTCGACATCGCGCGGTTCACCCGCGAACAGTTTGGACTTGCAGGAACCGCATTGCGCGGCAGCGGCGGGACGCTCCGCCGGCACGCGATTGATCGCGCCGCAGTGCGGGCAAACGATATGTTTGGGATCGGACATGGCTATCAGGTGGCGGCGCGAAGCGAGCTTTCAAGTTCAGCCCCCAACCACGCTTGACCCGCCACGTTGAGCATGGCACGCTGAACGATGATCAAAGGCTGGAAAAATGCCTCGACGCGCCAATTCGCGGAGACCGGCAAATCGAAATTCGCCGGCCTGAATCAAATCAGGGCATTGTCGCGGCTTCAGTTGCTGGACGCGGTATCAAGGTTGGATGAAATTCCGGCGCTCGCTTCGATCGGCTTGCACAAGCTTTCGCATGATCGCGAGGGACAGTGGGCGATGACGATCAACGGTCCGTGGAGGCTGGTGTTCACCTTCAAGGACGGCGACGCCTACGACGTCGAGATCGTCGATTATCACTAGGAGAATCGCAATGGAAAGCATGGCATTCCACGGTATCCATCCTGGCCTGATCCTCAAGGAGGAGCTGGAGGTACGTGGCCTGAGCGCGACCGCTTTCGGCCTGAAATTGCGCGTCCCGCCGCAGCGGATTCAGGAAATTGTTGGCGGTCGCCGCTCGATCACGCCGGAAACGGCGCTGAGGATTGGCCGCGCATTGGGCACCGGTGCCCGGCTTTGGCTCGCCATGCAGCAGGCCTATGATCTGCGCCAAGCCGAACGCGAACACGGCGACCGCGTTCGCGCCGAGGTCGACGCGGCTTAGCGTCGTCGCGCGGCAGGCCGCATCGTATCCGCATCACTCCTGCGTGGCTGAGGTGAAATAGAGCAGATTGTCGTGGAAGGCGAAGTAGAGCCGCAGTTTCTGGATATGGTTCATGCCCAGCGTGACCGGCGTATTGATGACCGTGGGGTAGTAGATCGCCCGCTGGGGAAAGTGGACCATGTCTTTCGTGGCCGAGTTCAGCCGGTCGGGCGCAATGCCCATCGGCGTCCGGCTGAAATGGGCATCGCCGACGATCAGGCTGTCGAATGTGTGGGTATAGACCGGCAAGCGCGCGCCGCTGGGCTCCGTCACATATTCGAGCGCGTCGCCGTCCTTGACCGGATCGATGCCGAGACTGTCAGCGGCGAGCAGCTTGCTGATCAGGGACAGCGGCGCCCCTGTGTCCAGTATCGCGTGCGTCTCGGTCCCGTTCACGGTCACCGGCACCGTGATGTGGCCGTCGGTCATAATCTTGATCGGCACGACGCCGAAGCGATTGGTCCAGTACACGACGGAGCCCGGGCAATGCTCGGGGAAGAAGATGTTCACCTTGCCGTGGGCAAGGTCCAGCTCCAGGTCGTAGGTCTCAAGAAAGGTCGCGCCGAAGATCACGTCCGGCCAAGGCGCCTCCTTGGATGCCTCGCCCATGACGTAAAAGGGCGTGTTCTCGGTCTTGATCTCGCCGAAGGCGACCTGCCGCACCGTCGCAAGCCGCGTCGGCGTTCCGCCGGCGGCATCCATCATGGTCACGCTTTCTGGCGGCAGCGAGGGGATGGCCATGTTCTTGGCTAGCCACGAGATGTTGCCGGGTACGTAAGGTCCCTCGATCGAAACGGTGCTCAGCTTCAACTTCTCGGCCAGCGCCTTGCTGATCATGTTGAAGGGAAGGCCGGTATCCAGCATCGCCTTGACGGGTTGCCCCTCGATCATGGCATCCACCACGATGCGACCGGACGACAATTGCGCGTCGAATGAGGTGAGCTTGGTCACGCTGCAGACCGCCGCGTCGGTATGAGAGGCGAAAAGCAGGCCGGACGCGAGAAGAAGTGCTGAAACCGATTTCATGCCCGCTCTCCCGCAACCGGATTGCCGAGACAAGAATATAACACGTCGAGCCCGTTTATTCTTGCGGACTCGGCATCACGCGGCGATCAGCCGAACCTCAACGGTCGCGCAGGACCACAGCGCCGGTTCTGGGGTCGACGAGGGTGACGTTTTCGGCCGCCTGGATGCGCCAGATCCCGTCGCGGCGCGTTGCGACGACGAGGAGAAGCGTATCGACCTGATGCGGCCCCGCCGGGTGCGCGGTGCCCGTCGTCAGGCGAGACCAAAAATGCAGTATGGCGGCATCGTTCGAGATTACGTCGACATCGGGGGCATCGATCGTCACCGTCGAGTCCTTGTAGACGGTCTCGTGAATCGCCCGGTGCGCGGCCACGATCGGCTCGACGCCGCGCCAATAGGTGCCGAACCGGTTGACGAAGGTCGCGTCGGCGTGAAACAGCGCGGCGAAGGCGTCCATATCGTGCGCATTCCACGCCGCCTCGAAACGCGCCGTGATGCCGGCCGGTCCCGATTCCTGATTCATCTAGGCGTTCCCGCTCCGCGCCCTGACCGCCGCGAGCAGGTTCGCATCGATAAAGCCGTCCGGCGGCAGGCCGTTGGCCTTCTGGAACGCCCGCACCGCCTGGCGCGTCGCGGTGCCGGCGATCCCGTCCGGCGTGCCGGGCAAGAGGCCCAGCGACGACAGGCCCTGTTGCAGCGCCAGTATGTCATCGCGCCGCAGGGGCTCAGTTGAGCCATGCGGCGCGGTCAGCGGCCCGGCGCCGCCCAGCCGGTCGGCGAGATAGGCGACCGCGATCGCATAGAAGGTCGAGTGGTTGTATTTCAGGATCATCCGGTAATTGCCGGAGACCAGGAAGGCGGGTCCATGGATGCCGGCCGGCAGGATCAGCGCCGCAGGCCCGTCCGCCGCGGTCAGCGGCCCGCCATCGGTGCGGCGCACGCCCAGCGTATTCCACTCGGCGGCAGGTTTGACCGTCTCGGTCGCATCGGTGTCCAGGCTGGCAAGCGCCGCATTGAAGCCTGCCGGCAGGCGCACCTCGCGGCCCCAGCCACGGGACGGCTCCCAGCCGACGGTCTTCATGTAATTGCCCACCGAGCCCAGCGCATCGGGCGTGCTGGTCCAGATGTTCCGGTGGCCGTCGCTGTCCTGGTCGACCGCATATTTCAGGAAGGCCGACGGCATGAACTGCGTCTGCCCCATCGCGCCGGCCCATGAGCCGACCATGTGGGGATTGTCGATCTCGCGCCGGTCCAGGATCGTCAGCGCGTCGAACATCTCGCCCCGGAACAGGGCGGCCCGGCGGCCGTCATAGGCCAAGGTCGCGAGCGAACGAACGACCGAGAAATCGCCCATATTGCGCCCGAAATCGCTCTCCATGCCCCAGAAGGACACGAGATAGCGGCCCGGCAGGCCGTACTGCGCCTCGAGCCGTTTCAGCAGCGCCGCGTTCTGCTGCATGAGCGCGCGGCCCCGGGCGATGCGCGTGTCGCTGATCGCGCCGTCCAGATAGCGCCAGAAG
>DATJHU010000083.1:0-20693 GCA_035493715.1 Alphaproteobacteria bacterium
CGGCGCTCTCAGTTTCGATGGCTTTTGCCTCTTCCCGCGGCAGCGTTTGCTGTTCTATGCCGGCGAGCGTCTACGGATCGGCGACAGGGCGCTGGACATACTGATCGTGCTGGTCCAGCGGCAAGGCCAGGTGGTCTCCAAATCCAACCTGCTGGAAAGCGTCTGGCCCGAGCTCCACGTCGAAGAAGGCAACCTGCGCGTGCATATCCTTTCGCTGCGACGCGTGCTCTGCGACGGCAAAGCCGGTCGACGGCTCATCGTCACGGTCATGGGCCGGGGCTATGCCTTCGTCGGCCATGTCGAGTGCGGGAAAGGCACCGGCGGCAATCGGCCATGGCTGCCCTAAATCCCCCCAAGCGGCAAGAATTCCGCCTCGCAGGCGCCGTCGGCCGTGGACACCGGCAGATCGCGCTTCCTCGGCGACAATCCCGATCTCCGACGACGGGATGTCATCCCTCTCAAGACGCGCCGCGACTGATTCCGCACGACCTGCGACTTCGGAGCAACCGCCGGCCCCGCGTTATGGAAGTTCGAAGCCGCAGCTTCCTCAGGCGCTCCCGTCCGGGGACCTCAGCTCAGCTCAGCTCGGCCTCTTCTCTTCGGGCGATGGCGGTGGCTGGCCAGCCGATGCAATCCTGATGGCCACGCATTCCGCGCAGCCACCAGGACCAGTCTTGCGGCATGAGCGCGAACGGGTCGCCATGGCCCAGTTCCCGCGCGGCCCATACCGGCCAGTGGGGGTTGGAAAGCGCGGGTCGACCGAGCAGGACGAGATCGGTCAACCCTTCCCGCACGACGCCATCAGCAACCTGGGGCGAGCCAAGGTTCCAGCTCACGCCGACGGGAATGCCGACCTCTCGCCGCACATGTGTGCCCCGCTCCACCATGAAGGCCAGATCGCCGAACGGCCGTGTATGCATATCGTCGGTGTTGAAGGCCAGGCTGAGGTCGGCAAGGTCGAGCCCGTGGTCCTTCATAAGCAACAGGGCGGTGATGGTATCCTCCATCTGAACGCCATCGTGGTTGAGGTCATCGCAACCCCAGCGCACCGTGAGCGGAAGACGCTCCGGCCAGACGGCCCGCACCGCGTCCAGCGCCTCGATATGAAAGCGGACCCGGTTCTCGAGAGAGCCGCCATATTCGTCGGCTCGCTTGTTGGCGATGGGCGAGAAGAACTGAGCGCCCAGATAGCCGTGGGCGAAGTGGAGCTCCAGCCACTCGAATCCTGCTTCGAATGCTCGCCTTGCCGCCTCGGCATAGGCGCGGTGAACGCCCTTGATCTCGTCTCGGCTCAGCGCATGCACAGGTTCGCTAAGGTCGCCGCCATAAGGCAATGGGGATGGCCCGATAACCTGCCAACCGTGCGGGTGGTCCGGCGAAAGCTGCGCGCCGCCGTCCCACGGCTTGGTTACGCTGCCCTTGCGGCCGGTGTGGCCAAGCTGGATCGCCGGCACCGCGCCCATATCCTTGACGATGGATGTTACCCGCGCCAGCCCCTCGATGTGGCGATCGTCCCAGATGCCGCCGCAGCCGGCGCTGGTTCGTCCGTCAGCCGTGATCGCCAACTGCTCGGGAAACACAAGGCCGAAGCCACCCGCCGCGCGGGAGCCCATCAACATGATGTGATAATCACTCATCTCGCCGTCGGCAGACCGGTACATCGTCATGGGCGACATCGCGATGCGGTTGCGCAGCGTTACGTCCTTAAGGGTATAGGCGCTGAAAAGATGCGGCATTCGCTACTCGGTTCCCGGTTCGACTTCGTGTGGCCCCTGACATGCGCCAAAGAGATCATCCGCCACGCCGCGGCAGCGCAGACTCAGTGGTTTGCCAGCAGCAAAGAGGTGAGGTTAGAAGCACTTCGGCTGTGGCACAAAGCGCGTAACGGCTTACCGGACCACATTATGGCCTGTGTTCGCTTCTTTGACATCTTCGCGGCGGCCGCCCCTGTAACCGCGAACCCTACGCGCCACTGTGTTGACTCTGCGAAGGCAGCGGTCCGGCTGTCCCCGACCGATAGGTTCCGCCCTACTGCAGGGTCGGCGAAAGGGATAAGCACACTCGGCTGATTTTGAGGCCGTCTATTCTAATCCCTGAAGAACCGCACCCTGCTGGAAAACACTTCTTGCCCGGCGACCTCGAGCGCCAGATCGCGGCCTTCATCGAGCACGATAACCAGCGCTACCACGAGATCTGGGCAACGTGCCACCCGCCGGTGCCTGCTGCGGCAGGGCAGTGCCAGATGTTCTGACGACGGACAGTTATAGCGGTCGCGATTTCGCTCCTACGATCAAGGGGCAAATCAAGGCGGATGCTATTGCTGCTGAAGGCCGCCGGCCGCGATCGAATCCGCAGTCTGGATGGTGACCATGAAGCCTCTCGGGAAATAGGTCCCGCCCGCCGTGAACTTGTAAGTCAGTGCCCCCGTGGCAATCGGGGTGGTGATGATGACTTGCTCGCTGCCTTGCTGGTCAATGACACCCCTGTTGTTGACGAAGGTGACATTTTGCTGCGCGGGCACGGTGATCGTTATGCTCGCCCTGTTCGACGCGGCGGAGGCGGGTATCCGCCCAATGGTCAACAGGTAGCTGCCCGGTGAGATACCCATCGGGGCGGCGAACACTCCTTTGGCATCGGTCTTGCCACTAACCACGATGGCCCCGCCCGGGTTCTTGCCGAGATTGACGTCGACGCCTGGAATTGGTTCACCTGCGAAGGCGCTCGTTGTGACAAACAGCATTGCGCCACAAAGCAGCGCGCCCACCAAACGGATCGTCATTGGCCTGCACCCAAGCATAAAAGCTGACATTTCACATATGAGACCCGCAAGAACGGCTTTGACAAGTCACATCGACCCGCAATCTGTCAAAACCATACGGCTGAGCCGGTGTTGCGGGCTTGAATGTCGATAAGAGCGCTCGTTTGTACCAATCCCTTTGACGGGTACAATCGGATCAGACGCGAACGATCTTTCGCAGGATCAGATACTTAGAGAGTTTTTGGTGCCCCAGGCCGGACTCGAACCAGCACTCCTCTCGGAACCGCATTTTGAGTGCGGCGCGTCTACCAATTTCACCACTGGGGCGGGCCGTTGACGGCGCGGGTCATCATTTAACGCGCTTACCCCTTAACCGCAACCGTGCGCAGCGGCTATATAAAAGCATCATGCCAAACACCCTGCGCACCCTTGCCCTCGCCGCGCTGGCGCTCAGCCTTGCGGTCATCGGCTACGTCCTGTTCTCCGAACATGTTCAGGGCTACGAGCCCTGCGAGCTGTGCCTGCGGGAACGCCTGCCCTGGTATGGCGCCATCGCGGTCTCGCTGTTCGGGATCGTGTTCCCCTCGCGCTGGATCATCGGCGCCGTCGCGCTGCTGCTGCTGGTGAGCGCCGGGCTCGGCCTGCACCATTCGGGCGTCGAGCAGCATTGGTGGCCGGGCCCGACCGCGTGCACCGGCGGCAATACGGGGGCGAACTCGATCGACGAGTTGCGCGCGATGATGCATCAGCAGCGGATCGTGCAATGCGACGCCATCGGCTGGACCTTCCTGGGCCTGTCGATGGCGACCTGGAATTTCATCGTGTCGCTGATCGCGGCGCTCGCCTTCATTACCCTGTTGGTCAGAGGCCGCCATGCCCGCTAAACGCCGCCGTCCCGAGCATCGCCGTGCTTTGCCGGGCGATCCGACAGGCGACCGTCTCGTCGACCGGATCGTCCGCGTCGACCATGCCGGCGAATACGGCGCCAAGCGCATCTATGACGGGCAGCTGGCGGTACTGGGGGACAACGCGGAGGGCGAGACGATCCGCGCGATGGCGGAGGCGGAGGCCGAGCATCTGGAATGGTTCGACAAGGAGCTGGTCTCTCGCGGCGTGCGCCCGACCGCGTTGCACCCTTTCTGGCATGTGGCCGGATACGCGCTGGGCGCCGCCACCGCGATGATGGGACCGAAAGCGGCGATGGCCTGCACGGTCGCGGTGGAGGAAGCGATCGACGAGCATTACGCCGCGCAGGAAGCGGCGCTGGGCAAGACCGAGCCCAAGCTCAAAAGGGCTATCGAGCGCTTCCATGCCGACGAGCTGCACCACCGCGACACGGCGCTGGAGCACGATGCGGAGAAGGCGCCCGGCTATCGCGCCATGAAACACGCGATCAAGAACGGCGTACGCGCCGCCATCTGGCTGTCGGAACGGGTGTAGACGCCGGCTAGCTGTCCAGCTCGCTGTCCCAATACAGATAGTCGCGCCAGCTCTCATGCAGGAAGCCCGGCGGGAAGGCGCGGCCGTTTTCCTGGAGCTGGAACGAGCTCGGCTGGTACGGCCGGGTCAGCGGGTGCATGCCGCATTGGTGCGGCAGGTGGCTGCCCTTCACCAGGTTGCAGCAGGAGCAGGCGGTGACGACGTTGGTCCAGGTGGTGCGGCCGCCCTTGGAGCGCGGCACCACATGGTCGAAGGTCAGCTCATGCGTCGGGAAGGCCCGGCCGCAATATTGGCAGCAGAACCGGTCGCGCAGGAACACATTGAACCGGGTAAAGGCCGGCCGCCGCGCCGAGGGCACATATTCCTTGAGCGCGATGACGCTGGGCAGCTGCATCTCGAAAGAGGGCGAGCGCACGATCTGCGTATAGTGCGAAACAATGTTCACCCGATCCAGGAACACCGCCTTGATGGCGTCCTGCCAGGACCAGAGAGACAAGGGGAAATAGCTTAACGGCCGAAAATCGGCGTTGAGAACAAGTGCCGGACTGCTTTCGAGTGGTGGAGTCAAGTCCACATCCTCGCGAGTAAGCTACGCCACAGTTAAGCCGCGCCCTGAATATGTGATTCGCGGAACAAAAACAACATTAACCTGGCCGGAAAAGGCGATATCAGGCAGGCAGATTCGCCCTCAGGAACTGAGCGGCGCGCAGTGCCCCCTCCTGGTCGATGCCGTGCTGGAGGCCCGGCCGCGCAAGGCTTTCCACCGGAAAGCCCGCCGTCTTCAGCGTGTGTTCCGCCTCACCGAGGCTGGCGAACGGGACGATCGGATCTGCGTCACCATGAACCAGCAGCACCGGCGGATGCCTGGCCTCCTTGGGCAAATCCGACGCCGTCTCCACGACCTTGCCGGAGAAACCGACGACGGCCGCCGCGTCACCCCGGCGCATGGTGCGGTCGAGCGCCATCATGGTGCCTTGCGAGAACCCGATCAGCGCCAGCCGGTCGCTGGTGAGGCCGTTCAACTTGAGCGCGCCCGCGATATATTCGTCGAGGATCGGTGCGGCGCGGCGCACGCCGGCGACCAGCGTCGCCGGGTCCAGGTTTCCTGTGATGCCGAACCATTGATAGCCGAAGCCCATCGAGCAGCGTTCCGGCGCGTTCGGCGCCATGAAAGCGGCGTCAGGCAACGCCTGGGCGAAGAACGGCGCGAGACCGATCAAGTCGTTTCCGTCGGCGCCATAGCCGTGCAGGAAGATGACCAGCTGTTTAGGCGCCATGCCGCTCGCGGGACTGCGGGAGGGACCGGAAAGCGGGAGCGTTTCGTTCGTCATGGTTAAAGCTTGTGGCGAGCCGGCCGGATGCTGTCAATCTTGACGAATTCTCTTAACATCCGCGCATGATCGTCACCCGCTTCGCGCCAAGCCCGACGGGCTATCTGCATCTGGGCCACGCATTTTCCGCGCTGTTCGCCCATCACGCGGCGCGGCGCGAAAACGGCCGTTTCCTGCTGCGCATCGAGGATATCGACCAAACGCGCTGCCGCCGGGAATTCGAGGCGGCGATCCTGGAGGATCTGGCGTGGCTGGGGCTGGAATGGGATGGACCGGTGCGCCGCCAATCCGATCATTTCGACGATTACCGCGCCGCCCTGGATGAACTCGACCGGCTGGGCGTCACCTACCCTTGCTTCTGCACCCGCAGGGAGATCGCCGAGGCCGCAAGCGCCCCGCACGGACCGACGGGCGCCTATCCCGGTACATGCCGTCACCTGTCGCCGGGCGAACGGGCGGAGCGTATGGCGGCGGGCCGGCCCTACGCCATTCGCCTGAACGCTGCCGCCGCGCTGGAACGAACCGGACCGCTGACCTGGCATGACCGCGAGGCCGGCACGGTCGCGGCCGATCTCAGCGACGGCGACCCGGTGATCGCCCGTAAGGATACGCCGACCTCTTATCACCTGGCGGTGACCGTCGACGACCATCTGCAGGGCGTAACGCTGGTGACGCGCGGCGTCGACCTGTTCGCTGCGACGCATGTACACAGATTGCTACAGGCGCTGCTTGGCTATGCGACGCCGGAATATTGCCATCACAGGCTGCTGGTGAACAGCAGCGGCGTCCGCTACTCGAAACGCGATGGCGCGCTGGCGATCCGGACATTGCGGGAACAGGGCCTCACGCCGGAGGCAGTACGGGCTAGCGCCGCAATCCCCTGACCACGGCGGCATAATCCGGTTCCTTGTCGGGGTCGAGCAGGCCGTGGCGGACCAGGAAGTCGATCAGCACCAGATTGACGTTGAATTTGAAATCGTCGGTGTCGTGCAGGATGTCGATCACGCGCTCCACCGGCAGCAGTTCGAAGCGCTCGACCTCGCCGTCCACACCGACCGGCACGACGCCGGACGGCACCTCGAGGTCGAAGACGAACAGCGTGTCGTTGCGGAACCCTTCCGGCGTCGCCAGACGATAGGTGATCGTCGAGACCGGTTTGGCGCACGCGGCAAGGTCGGCGCCGATCCCAGCCTCCTCCTCCGCCTCCTTGATCACGGTCTCCATCGCCGAATAGCCCATCGGGATGCCGCCGGCGACGAGATGGTCGAGCTTGCCCGGCGCCACCTGCCGGTCGCGGGCCCGGTGGCCGACCCAAAGGAACAGCCCGTGGTCGTTGCGGACATAGCCGTTCACATGGACGCCGAACGCCGGCACTCCCAACCCTGGAAGCCCGGCGCGATCGATCTCGGCGCAAGGTCCCGCGCCCCATTTGCGCAGCACCGGCGTCATCTCTTTGCGTAACGGCGCCATCAGGCCCGCGCCGGCCAATGCGGCGGCGATATCAGCCAGGCGCGCGCTGACCGCCTTGAAGCCGCCGCCCGCAATGCCGACACCCGTCGGCAGCTTGCCGGCCAGTTTTTCGGCCAGCAGGAATTCCGCCGCCTCATGCCCGATGCGGCCGATCGCATGGCCGGAAATCGCAAAATCCTGATATTCGGTCGGGTCGAAGCGGTTGCATGCCTCGACATGGCGGAGCAATGTCATGATCGTTCCTTTCCCTCCGTCGCGATGCGACCGCAAGGCTGAAAGGCTTCCGCTACCGAACGACTGGACATGAGCAGTATCCTTTTCGCCCTGGCTCTGTTTTTTGCGCTTGCGACGCTTGGCGTTCTGATACTCGGTGTCAGCGGCATGGTGCGCGGCACGGATTTCTACCGGCGCAACTCAAATAAATTGATGCGCCTTCGGGTCATTCTTCAAGGGGTAACCATCATGCTGTTGCTCCTCGCCATGATGGCGGCCTACCAGCGCTAACGTCTGCGGTAACTTTCGATCGTATCCGGACCGATCTTCCTGAGATCGGTCAGTTCGAATTGGGGCGCGTCGGCGACACGCTGCAGGCCCAGCGCGCCGATCGCTGCGATACCCTCGCCACCGATGATCGAAGGCCCGCGGAACAGGGCAAGCCGGTCGACCAGCCCCTCCGCCAGGAACGAGGCGGCAAGTTTGCCGCCGCCTTCCACCATCAGGCGGGTCAGACCGACCTCGCCCAGGGCCTCCAGCGAATTCGCCACAGAGATACGGCCGTTGACGTCCGCCGCGACGGGGACCAGCACGACGCCTGCGTCCTCCAACGCCTCGGCGCGTTCCGGCGCGGACTCCGTAATCGTCTGTTCAAGGGTCACGATCCAGGTCGGCGTGTCGTGCGCGGTCGTCACCAGCTGGCGGGTGAGCGGCAGCTGCAGGCGGGAATCGTAGACGATCCGCACCGGCGGCCGCACCGGCAGGCCGGGCAAGCGGCACGTCAGGTGCGGATCGTCAGCCGAGGCCGTGCCGTTGCCGACCGCGACCGCGTCGTGCGTCGCCCGCAGGCCATGCGCCATCGCGCGCGCCGGCTCGTCGGTGATCCATTGGCTGTCGCCGTTATGGGTGGCGATCCGCCCGTCCAGCGTCGCCGCCAGCTTGAGCGTCACCATTGGACGGCCGGTCGCGGTGCGCTTCAGGTACCCTTCGTTCAGCGCCTCGGCTTCCGTGGCCATCAGGCCGGTCTCGACCATGACGCCGGCCGCCTGCAACTGTACCAGCCCCTTGCCGGAGACGCGCGGATCGGGATCGACGATCGCCACGACGACGCGCGCGATCCCCGCCGAGATCAGCGCCTCGACACAAGGGCCGGTCTGGCCGTGATGGCTGCAAGGTTCGAGCGTGACATAGGCGGTGGCGCCCCGCGCCGCGGTGCCGGCGCGCCTTACAGCCTCGGTCTCGGCGTGCGGTCGCCCGCCGGGCTGGGTCCAGCCGCGGCCGACGACGTGCCCGTCCTTGACGATCACACAGCCGACCGAGGGGTTGGGCCAGCAATTACCGAGGCCCCGACCGGCCAGCGCCAATGCCGCCGCCATGAAGCGGCGATCGGCCGCCGAATCCGTCACGCTAATCGCGCTCGGGTCTGAGCCCGTCCAGGAATTCGTTGAAATCCGAGGCTTCGCGGAAGTTACGGTACACCGAGGCGTAGCGGATATAGGCGATGGGATCGAGCTGGGAGAGCGCCTGCATCGCCATCTCGCCCACCTGCTTGGACGGGATTTCGGTCTCGCCCGAGCTTTCGAGCTGGCGGACGATCGAATTCACCACGCGGTCCACACGTTCCGCCTCGACCGGCCGTTTGCGCAGCGCGATGCGCATCGAGCGCAACAGCTTCTCGCGATCGAACGGCTCCCGGTCGTTGTTGGTTTTCACCACCGTCAGTTCGCGCAGTTGGACACGTTCGAAGGTCGTGAAGCGCGCGCCGCAATTTCCGCAGATACGCCGGCGGCGGATCGCCGCGTTGTCCTCGGTCGGACGTGAGTCCTTCACCTGGGTATCTTCGTTACCGCAGAAGGGGCAGCGCATCGTTTTTCCCTCTTATTACCCGCGAGCCTTCCCAGCGCCCGGCGATTACATCGTCGGATAGATCGGGAAGCGGTCGCACAGCACCTTCACCCGCTCGCGCACCCGCCGCTCCGTCGCGGAATTATCTTCCGGATTCTTCGCCAGAGCGTCCAGCACTTCCAGGATCATTTCGCCGACCTGGCGGAACTCGGCCTGGCCGAAGCCGCGCGTGGTCGCCGCCGGGCTGCCCAGGCGGATGCCCGACGTGATCGTCGGCTTCTCCGGGTCGAACGGGATGGCGTTCTTGTTGCAGGTCATGCCGGCGCGCTCGAGGCTGGCTTCGGCCGCCTTGCCGGTGACGCCCATGGGGCGGAGGTCGACCAGCATCAGATGGCAGTCGGTGCCCTGCGAGACGATATCGAGCCCGCCCTCCTGCAGCGTCGCCGCCAGTTGGCGCGCATTGGCGAGCACCGCCTTGGCATAGACCTTGAAATCGTCGGTCAGCGCCTCGCCGAAGGCGACCGCCTTGGCGGCGATGACATGCATCAGCGGCCCACCCTGAAGGCCCGGGAAGGTCGCCGAATTGATCTTCTTGCCGATCGCCTCGTCGTTCGACAGCACCAGCCCGCCGCGCGGGCCGCGCAGGGTCTTGTGGGTGGTCGAGGTGACGATGTGGGCGTGCGGGATCGGGCTGGGATAAACGCCGGCGGCGACCAGGCCGGCATAGTGGGCCATGTCGACCATGAACAACGCGCCGACCTCGTCCGCCAGCTTGCGGAACCAGGGGAAATCGATGATCCGCGCATAGGCCGACCCGCCGGCGATGATCAGCGACGGCTTGTGCTCGCGCGCCAGTGACGCGACCTGGTCGTAATCGATCAGCCCGTCCTGGCGGCGCACGCCGTACTGCACGGCGTTGAACCACTTGCCCGACAGGTTCGGCGCCGCGCCATGGGTCAGGTGGCCGCCGGCATCCAGCGACATGCCCAGGATCGTGTCGCCCGGCTTGGTCAGACCCAGCAGAACCGACTGGTTCGCTTGGCTGCCGGAATGGGATTGGACGTTGGCGTAGGAGCAGCCGAACAATTCCTTGGCGCGGTCGATCGCCAGCTGCTCGACGACATCGACGAACTCGCAGCCGCCGTAATAGCGCTTGCCCGGATAGCCCTCGGCATATTTGTTCGTCAGCAGCGAGCCCTGCGCCTGCAGCACCGCCAGCGAAACGATGTTTTCAGAGGCGATGAGTTCGATCTGCCCCTGCTCGCGGCCAAGCTCTTCGGCGATCGCATGCGCGACCGCGGGATCGGCACTGCCGAGACCGGCGGTGAAGAAACCGGACAGGCTGCTGTTCGATGCGGTGGCGGTGCTGGCAGAACTCATGGGCCGACCCTCGGGCAAGGACATGGCCGTCCGCACACTTAGCGGCGGCCGGGCGGCGAACCTACCACCGCTTGCGTCGCAAAACCATCGGGGGAAACGGACCGGGCGCGGTTTTTCCGCCGCCGGAACGAAAGAATCTGCGCCCGCGGGTTGTCAGGCGCCGCGGATCTGGGAGTCGGTCTGCGACGACCAGAAGCGTTCGAGTTTGTGCAGCATGTCGCCCAGCAGGGTCAGCTGGCCGGCGTCGAAGCCGTTGGCGACCAGCGCCTTGCCGTCGCGCTCGAAGAAATCGTCCAGCTTGGTGCGCAAGGTCGCGCCCTTGGCCGACACCTTGATGCGGACCGAGCGGCGGTCATGCAGAGACCGTTCCTGCACGAGATAGCCGGACTCGACCATCTTCTTCAGGTTGTAGGAAACATTGGAACCCAGATAATACCCGCGCAGCGTCAGTTCGCCGACCGTCAGCTGGTCGCTGCCGATGCTGTAAAGGATCAGGCTTTGTACGTTATTGATGTCCTGGATGCCCAACCGGTCGAGCTCGAGCTTCAGCACGTCGAGTGACTGGCGGTGCAGCCGCTCGATCACGTGGATGGTTTCGTAATAAGCTCGCACGGTGACTCTCTCCCGAAGACTCAACGAATCAATATATGCCCAATTCGTCTTAAACCGGAGTTACGGTATATCGAGCCAAATTTTCCCCAACCTTTCAAGGTTTTCGTCATGAGCTTCCCTTCAACGCGCATGCGCCGCAATCGCCGGACGGACTGGAGCCGCCGCCTGGTCGCCGAAAATCGCGTCTCCGCCGCCGATCTGATTCTGCCCATTATAATCATCGAGGGCGACAACAAGCGCGAAACAATTCCGACGATGCCGGGAGTGGAACGCCTGTCGATCGACCTGGCGACGGAAATTGCAGCTGAAGCGGTTTCCCTAGGGATTCCAGGGCTTGCGCTGTTTCCGGCAATTGCGCCGGAATTGAAATCACCCGACGGCGCGGAGGCGCTGAAGGTCGACAATCTGGTTGGCCGCGCGCTCACGCACATCAAGAAACAGGTGCCCGGAATCGGCCTGATCGCGGATGTGGCGCTGGATCCCTATACCAGCCACGGCCACGACGGGCTGCTGGTCGACGGCGAGATCGTGAACGACGCGACGGTGGAAATTCTATGTCGGCAAGCGCTGGCGGAAGCAGAGGCCGGCGTCGATATCGTTGCTCCGTCGGACATGATGGACGGCCGAGTCGGGGCGATTCGCGAGGCGCTGGACGGGGCCGGCTACCAGAACGTGCAAATCCTCTCCTACGCCGCGAAATATGCCTCGATTTTCTATGGGCCGTTCCGCGACGCGCTGTCGACGCGCGGCCTGCTGAAGGGCGACAAGCGCACCTATCAGATGGACGTCGCCAACACCGACGAAGCGCTTCGCGAGATCGAACTCGATATCGAAGAGGGCGCCGACATGGTGATGGTGAAGCCCGGCATGCCCTATCTCGACGTCATCCACCGCGTGAAGGAGGCCTTCGGCGTGCCGACCTTCGCCTATCACGTGAGCGGCGAGTACGCGATGCTGCGCTTCGCGGCTGAGCATGGCGCGTTCGAGTACGAACCGGCGCTGATGGAGGCGCTGCTGTGCTTCCGCCGCGCCGGCGCGGACGCCGTCCTGACCTATGGCGCGCTGGACGCCGCGCGGCGGTTGAAGGCCGGCTGAGGCCACAGCCTGCTCGGCCTTTCATGGTTCCTTCGGCGGCTCGTCGAACGCGAGATCGGATTGGGCGAGCCAGCCGGTCACCGGTTTCTCGCCGTCATAGACGACCCGCACCCAGCCGGGCTTGCGCTCCAGGATCACGACCGGATCGTATTGGACCAGATAGGGCTTGCGGCGCGGCGAGGCGGCCGGCATGGGCTGCAGTACGGCCCGCCTGGCCGACACCATGCCGACGCCAATCCAGTGGTCGGCGCGCGTGGACAATGTTTCCGTGAACGGGTCACCGGTCATGTCGTCGCCCGTCGTGGCGCAACCCGCCTGGTTTTCCTTCAGCGACAGTAAAGCCTGGCCGCCCGCGAACTTCAGCTCACCGGGGATCGTCGCAGTATCGCCCGGCACCCAGCTGACGATGCTCGCCCGCGTGCCGTCCAGCTTGCCCTTCAGCAGGAAGATGCAGGTGAATGGCGGCACGCCCGAACTGTCCGGTTCGCCGCGCGCGTCGAAAAACGTCCCGGTGACCCGATCGCCGTCGATGAAGACGCTGAGCGGTCCGTATTCCCCTGAAAGGTCGGATGCGGCCGCGGGCAGCGCGATGCCGGTGGCGATCGCGACGGCGATCGCGACGACGACAAGGGCGATATGCTTCACGATTACCGTCCCCCCTGCCCTGCCCGTGTTCATACGATAATTCAGGCGGCCGCGCGCTCGCCAACCGGACGGCGGCGCAAGCCGGCCTGCTTGATTGCCAACGGCTTGTAGTTCGCCTCGAGCGGCAGCAGGTCGGTGCCCGGTGGCACGATCTCGTCGATGCGGTCGAGCACGTCGTCGGTCAGCCGCACCTCGAGCCCAGCCAGCAGATCGTCGAGATGCGCCATCGTGCGCGGCCCGCTGATCGCCGACGTGACGCCGGGATGCGCGATGACGAAAGCCATCGCCATGTGCGTGAGCGAGATACCCGCCCCGTCGGCCAGCGCGATCAGCTGCTCCACCGCGTCCAGGCTGGCCGCGTCCGACATCTGGCGCGGGAAGAACCTGGCGCGCGGGGCGTCGGGCAAGGCCTGCCCCTTGCGGTAACGGCCGGTCAGCATGCCCATGGCGAGCGGGCTCCAGACCAGCGCGCCCATGCCATAGCGCTCGCAGATTGGCAGAACCTCGCGTTCGATTGCACGGGTCAGGATCGAATAAGGCGGCTGCTCGGCGCGGAACCGCGCGAGGCCGCGCCGCTCCGCGACCCAATGCGATTCGACGATCTCAGAGACCGGGAAGGTCGAAGACCCGATCGCCCGAATTTTACCGGCCCGGATCAGATCGGTCAGCGCGGAGAGCGTCTCTTCGATATCGGTCTCGGGGTCGGGCCGATGCATCTGATAGAGGTCGATATAATCCGTCTGCAGGCGGCGCAGCGAATCCTCGACCGCGCGCGTCAGCCAGCGGCGCGAATTGCCCCGCATGTTCGGATCGTCGCCCATCGGATTGTGCGCCTTGGTGGCCAGCACGATGTTGGCCCGTCGTCCCTTGAGCGCCTTGCCCACGATCTCCTCGGACTCGCCGCGGCTATACATGTCGGCGGTGTCGATGAAATTGATCCCGGCATCGAGCGCCTTGTGGATGATCCGGATCGAATCGTCATGATCCGGATTGCCCATGCCGCCGAACATCATCGCGCCCAGGCAATGGGGGCTGACCTTCATGCCGGTCCGGCCGAGAGGGCGGTATTGCATCATCGTCTCCTGCGAAATTGAAACTCTGCGACTACATCAGCCGGCTCTGGTCCAGCCCGATCCGTTCCGGCGGCACCACGAAATCGCGGACCATCGCCTGAACCGTGTAGGAGGCAACGAGGCGTCCATCCTCGCCGAATACGCGGCCTTCGCCCTGCACCAGCCCACGGCCGGCATAGATGGACGGGTTCGCGTAGAGCAGCCAGCGCGTGAGGTCCGCCTCGTCGTGCAGCGCCACGGTGATGGCGAGTACGCCGGTGGAGAGGGTGAAATGGGCCTGTTCTTCGCCCAGCCCGGCATGCGGCAGCAGCGAAGCGGAGATCGTCATGTGGCCCATGAACTGAGCGAGCAGCCCTTGGCGCAGCCAAGGCGCGTTCGGCGCCTCGCGGTGCCGGACCCAGCCGTAAATCTCGGGCGGCGCGGTCTTGGCGGCGGGCAATGTGTAGGCGCCGTCAACGAAACGCACGTCGCGGCCCGTCATGCCATAGTCGTGGAACGGCGACGTCTCGGGCCCCGTCACGACCGGCATGGCGGCCTGGCCGCGGATCTTGTCCGGCGCACCCGCGTCCGTCAGCACCAATGCAGAGGCGACCGACTTGTCCTCCTGCGTCGCCTCAATCGAAAGGGTTGAGAAAGACCGCCCCGTGCGGACCTTCGTGACCCGGAAGAACAGCGGAAGGTCGAAACGCGCCGGGCGGGAAAAGATCATATGTGCCGAGACCACGCGCTGCCCGGGGACTTCCTTGGCGGCGGCGATAATCGCCTGGCCCAGCAACTGGCTGCCCTCCACAACGTTTCGGCGCCGGTCGTGGTAGGCGGGGGCGACATAGAGGCCGGGGCCGGCCGGGGCGACATCCATGATGTGCAGCAGGTCGGCGACGTCGCCCCAGCGGGGAAAGCGGTTGACCGTCCCGGCGCCGTCCGCGCGCCCCGGCCACCGGTCGTCCACCGTGATGTGCAGAAGGGCGGGATCGAGCCCGAGCCGGTCATTGCCGGCTCGCCAGGCGACCGCCGCGCCGCCGGGCTCCAACGCGAAGCGGTGCGCGTCTCCAGGCAGGGGCGTCAGCGCGCCCGGCAGCACGTCGCGTTGCGGTATCACGATTTGCCCGTTCGCTTCGGGCAGATCGGACACCAGCGCGAAGCGGGTCTCGGCGATCTGTGTCGCACCGGCGCAAACGCGCACAAGGCCGGCGAGCGGTTTCACGCCGTAGCCGCTTTCGGCCGTTCCCAGATCGATGGCGCGGTGCCGACCGAAACCGTCACGCGGTCCTGATAGAAAGCCACGTAGCCTTTGATCTGACCGACCTCGGGATAGGGATCCTGATAACTCCAGGCAACCGGCTCGCCTCCGTGGCTCCAATAGCTGGCATCGCCCTTGTATGGGCAGCGGGTGGTGCGCCCGGGCATCGGTTCCAGGCGGTCGAGCCATACATCCGCGCGCGGAAAATAGAAGACAATGCCATGGTCTTGCTCGTCCACGATCAAGGTATGGCAGCTTTCGGCCAGCTTTATGCCGTCCTTGGTGGCGGTGACCTGGTTGAGCCGCCTCAGGATATCGACACGATAATCATAACGCTCCGCATATCCGGACGGCTCGTGCGCCTGCCCCATCGCTGTCCTCCCCGGCTCTCCAACACCCCGTGGCTGGGTCCAGCGAAACTATGAGAACCAGCCGCTCTATGCCAGCGGTCAACCAACCCATTCCGACAAATCCAACGCCAGCACCAGATCGTCATGCAAGGTCTGGCCGACCTTGAACTTCCTCTCGCCGATCACGGTGAAGCCGACCCGCTTGTAGAAAGCAATGGCCGCGTGGTTCTGGCCATAGACGCCGACCAGCATCCGCTTGCGCCCAGTGCGGCGCGCCGCGTCCAGCGCCGTCTTCATCAGCCGCCAGCCGACCTTGTCGCCCTGGACGCGGTGAAGCACGTAGATGCGGCGGATCTCTGCGTCGCCGGGGCCGATGCCGGGCAGCGGCAGGTCGGGCGGCGTCATCGCGACGAAGCCGACCGGCGCTCCGCCCGCCTCCGCCTCGGCCAGCCAGAGCCGGATTTCGCCGCCGATCAGCCAATCCTCGTAAAGGGTAGGCGCATGCTGAACGGCGCAATGGCTGAGGATATCGTCGGCCGTCAGCACGCCGGCATAGGATTCCAGGAAGGTCGCGGCGCCCACCGCCGCCAGCCGGTGCTCGTCGCCCAGCCCGGCCTCGCGGATGACGACGTTCATGGCGCCCCCATTAAAGGCGCTGTCGTTTCCAGCCAGTCGTGCACGACGGCGATCTGGCCGGGGTCGAGGAGTGCCGGCGCGTGGCCGCAATCGGGAAATTCGACCAGTGTCGTACCGGGCTTCCGCCGCACCATCTCGGCCGCCGTTTCCGGCAGCAGCAAATCCGAATTGGCGCCCCTCAGAACGAGAACCGGGCAGGTGATCTTGTCCCAGAACGGCCAAAGATCGACGTCGGCAATCGGGCCCGCGGCGAAGGGCGTGGCAATGCCGGGATCATAGACCAGCGCATATCCGCCGTCGGGTAACCTCCGTGCGGAGTGCGACGCCATGCGCGCCCAGTCGGCATCCGACAGATTGCCGAACCCGCTATGCACCGCCTTCAGATAGGCGGCGACCGCCGGCAGGTCGGCGAAGCGCGGATCCTGCCCGACATAGGCGGCGATGCGGTGCAGCGGCGCGGCGGGAAGGAACGGCCCGATGTCGTTGAGGATCAGCCGCCGGATCGGCGAGCCCGGCATCGACGCGATCGTCATCCCGATAAGGCCGCCCATCGACGTGCCGAGCCAATCGACCGGCCCGAGCCCAGCAACCTGCGCGATCAGCGCCGCCGCATCCGCCGCATATTGCGGGTAGCTGTAGAGCGCACCGTTCGCGAGCCACGCGCTTTTGCCGCGACCGACCACATCGGGACAGACGACATGGAAATCCGGCGAGAGTGCCTTGGCGATCGCATCGAAATCGCGCCCGTTGCGGGTCAGACCGTGAACCATCACCAGGCACGGCGCGCCGGGACCGGGCGACGGCCAGTCCCAATAGACGTTCTGATGGAATCCAAGCGGGCTCATGCCCAGGACTCGCTGTTCGCTCGGCTCCATATTCCTGAATCCTTACTGTTCGATTCCTCCCGTGCTAGAAGGAAATCAACACCGCCTCAAGCCTCGCGTCCGGGAGAAATACTTTGCGCGGAATCCGCCGTGCGCTCGTCATTCTCGTGATCCTGGCGGCGATTATCGTTCTTGTCCCGGCCGGGCTCATCGGCGGGATCATCGTCTGGATCAAGACATCCCCGCCCCCCACGTCCGGTGAGGTGAAGCTTCCCACCCTCACGGCGCCCGTCGATGTCGTGTGGGACGAGAACGCGGTTCCGCACATCTTCGCCAAAACGCTGCGCGACGCGTACCGGACGATGGGCTGGGTCCATGCCCGCGACCGGCTTTGGCAGATGGAAACCCAGCGCCGGATCGGCCAGGGACGGCTGTCCGAGCTGGTCGGCAAGGTCGGGCTCGATTTCGACAAGGAAATGCGGGTGCTGGGCGTCTATCGCCTGGCGGAGGAAACCTACAAGGCGATGTCGCCCGAGGCGCAGGCCGAGATCGCTGCCTATGCCGAGGGGGTGAACGCCTATCTGGCGCATCCGGCCGCGCCGCTGCCGATCGAATTCCAGTTGCTGCACGCGACTCCCGAGCCCTGGCGGCCGGCCGACACGCTGGTCTGGGGCCGGCTGATGGCGCTGCAATTGTCCGGGAATTATCGCGAGGAGGTGGTCCGCGCAGCCCTGGTCCGCAAATTGCCGCGTGACGTATACGACGACCTGTTCCCCAACGCGGTCGAACCTGGCCCGATGACGCTGGGTGCGCTGTCCGATATCGACTGGAAACGTTTCGCCAGGCATCTGCCGGCCGTCCTCGGACCGAGCCAGGCGTCGAACGAGTGGGTCGTGGACGGCACGCAGACCAAGGGCGGCAAGCCTATGCTCGCGAACGACCCGCATCTCGGGCTGGCGGCGCCGATCCTGTGGTACCTGGCGCGGGTCGTGACGCCGGAACTTGCCATCGCCGGCGCGACCTTCCCGGGCGTGCCCTATCACATATTGGGCCAGAACGGACATGTGGCGTGGGGCGTAACCACCACCGGCGGCGATGTGCAGGACCTGTTCGTCGAGGATGTCATGCCAAACGACACCGGCCGGTATAAGACGCCGGACGGCGACGCGCCGTTCAAGGTGCGCGACGAGGTCATCAAGGTCCGGTTCGGCGCGGACATCCATCTGCGCGTGCGCGAGACGCGGCACGGTCCGGTCATTTCGGATATCGACCCGGAACTCGCGGCCGCGGCGGGCAAGGGCAAGGTCGTCGCGCTTTCGTTCGTCGGCCTGATGCCCGACGACGTGACCGTCGAGGCGATCCGCGGGCTGGACCACGCGCAGAACGTCCAGCAATTCCGTGAGGCGCTGAAAATGTGGCGCTCGCCCGAGCAGAACATCGTCTATGCCGATACCGACGGTCATATCGGTTTCACCACGGTCGGGCCGGTTCCGATCCGCAAGCGCCCGACGGAGGAGCTGCCGGCACCGGGCTCCAGCGGCGAGTGGGACTGGCTGGGCCTGGCGGAATTCGACCAGCTGCCGCAGAGCATGGACCCGCCCAGCCACCGTTTCGTCAATGCCAACAACCGGGTCGTGCCGCCGGACTACCCGATCTTCATCACCCGCCAGTATGACGGCGATTCCTTCCGTGCGATCCGCATCGCCGACATGCTGGACTCCGGACATGCCTACACCGTCGACGATTTCGTCCGGATGCAGGCCGACACGAAGGAGCAAGACGCAGACACGGTGCTGCCGCGACTGTTGATCGCCGCGCCGAAGACCGATGCCGGCCGGCACGCTCTGGCGTTGCTGCAAGGCTGGGACCGGATGATGGCCGCGGACCGGCCGGAACCCTTGATCTACAATGCCTGGTTCGTCCGGCTGCAGAAGGCGTTGATTGTCAGACGGCTGGGCGCCCAAAGCGACCTTGCCCCAGCGGGCTACAACCCCAACCTCCTGATCCGCCTGCTGGACAAGGACATGGCAAAGGCGGGCGCGGACGCGACCAAGGCGGTGATATCGGCGGCGTTGGACGACGCCGTGGCGGCGCTCGGCAAGACCTATGGCGACGACATGGGATCCTGGCGCTGGGGCAAGGCGCACCGCGCCTCCCTCACGTCGCAGCTCTTCGGCTCGGTACCGCTCCTGGGGGGCCTGTTCGACGCGGGACTGCCCGCGCCGGGCGGAGCCGACACCGTCAATCGTGCCGCCTGGGGCCGAACCGACGGCGTTACCTTCACCGACATGCACGGGCCGGGCTTCCGCGGCGTGTTCGATCTTTCGAACCTCGATGCCAGCAAAATGGTGATCGCCAGCGGCGAGTCGGGCAACCCCTTGTCGCCGCATTATGCCGACCTTTCGGTGCGCTGGCGCAATGGAGAGGGCATTACTTTGAGCGGCACCGAGGCGGAAGTGGCCGCAAGAGGCCTGGGAACGCAGCATTTTTCACCCTGACCGGACCAGAACGCTTGCATGGCGGGCGGCTGTCGATCACACTTACCGCGTCGCGTTTCGAGCGGATTTTAATGTCGATCATACCGCCGCACTTTGCTGCGCTGCGCCGCTTCTACCGGTCGATGCCTTCGCCGTGCCCTTACATCCCCGGGCAGATCGAGCGGAAGCTGTTCACGCGGCTGGACGGCAACGGCGCGGCGGATCTTAACGCCACGCTGACGAAAGCCGGTTTCCGGCGCAGCCACGATATCGTCTATCGCCCGGTATGCCCGGCCTGTCAGGCCTGTGTGCCTGTCCGTATCCATGCAGCGAGTTTCGCGCCGAATCGCACGCAAAAGCGGATCCTGAAGCGCAACGCCGACCTGACGCTGGTTGAGCGACCGGCCATCGCCAGCGACGAGCAATACCAGCTCTTCGCCTCCTATCAGCGCGGCCGGCATGCGGACGGCGACATGGCGCGGATGAGCTTCCTGGATTTTCGGGCGATGATCCAGGATGGGTCGGCCGACAGCCGCGTGCTTGAGCTGCGCGATTCCTACAATCACCTGATCGGCGCGATGCTTGTCGATACGCTCGCCGACGGGCTGTCGGCTGTGTACAGCTTCTTCGATCCTGCCGCGAAGCGCCGGAGCCTGGGCACGTTTATCGTGCTCGCGGCGATCGAAATGTTGAAAATGCGCAAGCATCCCTTCTTGTATTTGGGCTACTGGATCGCGAAGTCGCGCAAGATGGCCTACAAGGCCGGCTTTCAGCCCCTGCAGAAACTGGGGCCGGCCGGCTGGGTACCTGTCGAGCCGACCGCGTAAAAATTGCCAGCCTCGCGAGGCTTGATTAAGCTCGCGGAGTCGTCCGGCCCGGCGCGGAGCGATCATTCGCCGGGAGGGAAAAACCGAATTGACCATACCCAACACGTTGCAAACGCCTCTTCTCGACAAGGCGCAGACCCCCGAAGACCTTCGGAAACTTCCCGACACCGACCTGCGGCAGCTTGCCGACGAACTTCGCGCGGAACTGCTGGACGCGGTGTCCGTCACGGGCGGCCATCTGGGCGCCGGCCTGGGGGTCGTCGAGCTGACGGTCGCCATCCACTACGTCTTCAACACGCCGCATGACCGCCTGATCTGGGATGTCGGCCACCAGGCCTATCCGCACAAGATCCTGACCGGACGTCGCGACCGCATCCGCACGCTGCGCCAGGGCGGCGGCCTCAGCGGCTTCACCAAGCGCAGCGAGAGCGAGTTCGATCCGTTCGGCGCGGCCCACAGCTCGACCTCCATCTCCGC
>DATJHU010000084.1:0-5248 GCA_035493715.1 Alphaproteobacteria bacterium
CACACGCCGCTGCCGCCGACCGATATTATGGTGGCGCTGCCCCATCACGAGCTGATCGTCGAAGCGCTCTGCGCCTATGACCTGGTCGGCCTGCAAACCGAGAACGGCGTCCGCGCCTTCCTGGATTATATCGCCCGCGAAGCAAACGGCCGGCTGGAGTTCGATGGGTCGCTGTCGGCTTATGGCAAACTGACCCGCGTGATCGCCTTTCCCATCGGCATCGACACCGAAGGCTTCGCAGAAATGGCGGGCCGTGCTCTGCGCACCGCGGAAACGCGGAAGCTGCGCGACAGCCTTGCCCACCGCAAGCTGATCGTCGGCGTCGACCGCCTGGATTACAGCAAGGGCGTCCGCAATCGTTTCGAGGCGATCGACGAGCTGCTGAGCGAATGGCCGGACATGGCCGGCAGTTTCACCTACTTGCAAATTTCGCCGCCTTCGCGCTCAGATGTCGAGAGCTACCAGAACCTGCGCCGTGAGGTTGAGCGGGTCGCCGGGCACGTGAACGGCAAATATTCGGATGTCGATTGGGCGCCGATCCGCTTCGTTGTCCGCTCGGTGTCGCGCACCGCACTCGCCGGGATCTATCGCTCGAGCCGTGTCGGCCTCGTGACGCCATTGCGCGACGGCATGAACCTGGTCGCCAAGGAATATGTCGCCTCCCAGGATCCGGAGGATCCCGGTGTCCTGGTACTCTCCCGCTTCGCCGGCGCGGCGGCGGAACTTAAAACCTCCCTGCTGGTCAACCCGCTGGACCCCAGCGAGATCGGCGCCAGCATCCATCAGGCTCTCAGAATGGCCCTGCCCGAGCGCCGCGAGCGTTGGGAGCTGATGATGGAGGTCATCCGGAACAACACGATCGACGACTGGACGGCCAATTTCCTGAAGGCGCTGAAGGCGACGCGGCCGCTGGATTGACCGCGACAGCCGGGCGACTTGCCCCTTTAGCGCCCTCCCCGTAAGTTCCGCGCGCTTTGTCGATTTGCGGAACGGGACGAACCCATGGCTGAGAACAAGAAGGGCGCGATCAAGAAGGTCGTGCTGGCCTATTCGGGCGGGCTGGACACCTCGGTGATCCTGCGCTGGCTGCAGGACAATTACGGCTGCGAGGTCGTCACCTTCACCGCCGATCTGGGCCAGGGCGAGGAGGTCGAGCCGGCCCGCGCCAAGGCGCAGATGATGGGCGTAAAGGAAATCTATATCGAGGACCTGCGCGAGGAATTCGTCCGCGACTATGTCTTCCCGATGTTCCGCGCCAACACGCTCTATGAGGGCGTCTATCTGCTGGGCACCTCCATCGCCCGGCCGCTGATCGCCAAGCGCCAGATCGAGATCGCGCGCGAAACCGGCGCCGACGCGGTGGCGCACGGCGCAACCGGCAAGGGCAACGACCAAGTCCGGTTCGAACTGACCTATTACGCGCTCGAACCCGAAATCAAGGTGATCGCGCCGTGGCGCGAATGGGACCTGAATTCGCGCACCGTACTGCTCGACTATGCCGAGAAGCACCAGATTCCGATCGCCAAGGACAAGCGCGGCGAGGCGCCTTATTCGACCGACGCCAACCTGCTGCACATCTCCTATGAGGGCAAGGCGCTGGAGGACCCGTGGGTCCAGCCCGACGAGTCGATGTTCACCCGCTCGGTTGCGCCAGAGAAGGCGCCGGACACGCCGACCTATGTCGAGATCGAATTCGAAAAGGGCGACGCCGTCGCCATCAACGGCAAGCCCCTATCGCCGGCCGCCCTGCTGACCGAACTCAACCGCCTGGGCGGCGAGAACGGCATCGGCAGGCTGGATCTTGTCGAGAACCGCTTCGTCGGCATGAAGTCGCGCGGCGTCTACGAGACGCCCGGCGGCACCATCCTGCTGACCGCGCACCGCGCCATCGAGTCGATCACGCTCGATCGCGGCGCGATGCATCTTAAGGACGAGATGATGCCGCGTTATGCGGAGCTCATCTATAACGGCTTCTGGTATTCGCCGGAGCGCCGCGCCCTGCAGGCCCTGATCGACGAGACGCAGACCCGTGTGTCCGGCACCGTCCGCCTTAAGCTTTATAAGGGCCTGGCCTCGGTCGTCGGCCGCAAGTCGCCGAATTCGCTCTATCGGCTGGACTACGTCACCTTCGAGGCCGATCAGGTCTACGACCAGAAGGACGCCGCCGGCTTCATCAAGCTGAACGCGCTGCGCCTGCGGCTCGGCGCGATTTCGGAGCGCGGCGGGAGCTGATCACGGCAGGTTTCGCGAAGCTGCTTGCACCGGTCACACTGGCGAACGCGTTCGTCCGGCTTGAGCCCCTGCGCCTGGATCATGTGCCTGCGCTGGCGGAGCTGACCGCCGGCAACGGCCTGACGCGCTGGTTCCCCCAGCCGCTGGATGAATACGCCGATGTCGAGCAGTTCGTCACCGAGGCGCTGAGCCTGGCGGAAAAACAGCTGGCGTTGCCCTTCGCCATCGTCGATGGCCAAGGCCGCGTCGCCGGCACGACCCGGTTCGGCGCCATCGTCGCCGAACATCGCCGGGTCGAGATCGGCTGGACCTTCGTTGGCCGCCCCTGGCAACGCTCGCCCATCAACACCGCCGCAAAGCTGCTGCTGATGACCCACGGCTTCGAACGGCTGGGCTGCATCCGCATCGAATTGAAGACCGACGCCCGCAACGCCGTGTCGCGCGCCGCCATCGCGCGGATCGGCGCGGTCGAGGAAGGAATGCTGCGGCATCACATCATCTGCGCCGACGGCCATCTGCGCGACACCGTCTATTTCAGCGTCCTCGACGACGAATGGCCGGCGGTGAAGGCGCGCCTGGAAGCGAGGCTGGCCGAATGATGAGGCGGGTCGACGCCTCCGGCCTCACCTGCCCTCTGCCGGTGCTGAAAGCGCGCAAACAGCTGATCGCCATGCATCCCGGCGAGCAGTTGGAAGTCGTCACCACCGATCCTATGTCGGTGGTCGACATGCCGGTCTTCTGTGCGCAGGCCGGCCACCGCATCCTCCGTGAGGAAAAGCACGGCGACGGTTTCGTCTTCCTGATCGAAAGAGGAGACAGGTGACGCCGCAAGAGATCCAGCTCTATCTGCCGATACTGATCGTGGCCGCGATGTTCGCACTGCGCTGGCGACAGATGATCCGGCCGCGGAAGCTGCGGCTCGTCACGTTATGGATGGGGCCGGTTGCGGTCCTGGCCGGAATCGCGTTGACCATGGCGGGACGCCCGGCGCCGACGGTGGGGCACGATCTGGGCCTCGCCGTATTGGCGGTTGCCGGCAGCGCGCTCGGCTGGACGCGCGCGAAACTCAGCAAGGTCGAATTCGATTCCGAAAACGCTATGCTGACCCTGCGTGGAACGCCCTATGGCATTCTGTTCCTGCTGGCGCTGATCGCGATCCGGACAGGGCTGCGCATCCTGTCGGCTAAGCATCCCGAATGGGGAATAAACCTCACCCGCGCTACGGATTTCCTGCTGTTCTTCGCATTTGGTCTCGTTCTGGGTTATGCTGCGGAGGTCTATCGGGCGGCGCGGCAGGTGAAGCGCCGGACCGCCTGATCCGATCCCGATGGCTTGCATTCGCTGCGGCAATCCTGCAACAGGTGGCCGCGCAATCCCGCCGACCTATTTGACTGTGCTTGCCCACACCTGTGGTTGGGCAATAAAATTACGCTCAACTTTTGAGACGCCATGGACGACCCAACTGTTTCGATTCCTGCCGATATCGCGACGATGAGTTTCGAGGACGCGCTGGCTGAACTCGAAAAGATCGTGCGGCAGATCGAGGACGGGCGCGGAAAGCTGGACGATGCGATCTCAGCCTATGAGCGGGGAGTCGCGCTCAAGCGCCACTGCGAAAGCAAGCTCAAAGAAGCGCAGGCAAAAATCGAGAAGATCACCGTGAGCGATAACGCCGTCGGAACGACGGCGTTCAATGGGTAAATCAGTATGCTGACAAGCGTGAAATCCGGCCGGACTCTGGCCGATGCGATGGCAGATACGAGCCGCCTGATCAATCAGGCGATCGACGACCTGCTGCCTGAGGTGCCGGGCGACGAGAACCGTGTCATCCAGGCCATGCGTTATAGCTGTCTGGCCGGCGGCAAGCGCCTGCGCCCGATGCTGGTACTGGAAACCTCCAGGCTCTTCGGCGTTGCGGAGAGCTGCGCCGTGCGCGGCGCCGCGGCGATCGAGTTTATCCATACCTATTCGCTGATCCATGACGATCTTCCGGCGATGGACGATTCTGACCTTCGGCGCGGCCGCCCGACATCGCATAAGCAGTTCGACGAGGCGACGGCGATCCTGGCCGGCGATGCGCTGCTGACCATGGCGTTCGAGATCCTGGCCGACCCGGCGACCCACGAAGACCCGAATATCCGTTGTCAACTGGTGACGGCGCTCGCTACCGGTGCAGGCGCGGCCGGCATGGTCGGGGGGCAGATGCTGGACCTGATGGGTGAGAACAAGACGCTGGACGCCGCCGGCATCGCGCGGCTGCAGCGGCTCAAAACCGGTGAGCTGATCTCCTTTTCCTGCGAAGCCGGGGCGATTCTCGGCCGCGCATCGCCACCGCAGCGGACGGCGCTGAAGGCTTATGCGCACGATCTGGGGCTGGCGTTCCAGATGGCCGACGACATACTGGATGCGACCGGCAGCGAGGAAGATACTGGCAAGTCGGTCGGCCAGGACGCGGCGGCCGGCAAATCGACCTTCGTCTCGATCCTGGGCCTGGAGCAGGCCAAGGAGCAGGCGGCGATGATCGCGACGCAGGCGGCAAAGCATCTGGATATCTTCGACGATCGCGCGGGAACGCTGCGCGAATTGGCACAATACGTGGTTGAGCGGCGCGGATAATGAGCAACGAAGACACCCTCCTGCGCAACACGCCCACCCCGCTGCTCGACACCATCGAGACGCCTGAGGACTTGCGCAAACTCGATCCCAAGCAGATGCGGCAGGTCGCCGACGAACTCCGCCACGAGACGATCTCCGCGGTATCGGTCACCGGCGGCCATCTGGGCGCCGGCCTGGGTGTCGTCGAACTGACGGTTGCGATCCATTACGTCTTCAACACACCCTATGACCGGCTGATCTGGGACGTCGGGCATCAGTGCTATCCGCACAAGATCCTGACCGGACGTCGCGACCGCATCCGCACGCTGCGCCAGGGCGGCGGCCTCAGCGGCTTCACCAAGCGCAGCGAGAGCGAGTTCGATCCGTTCGGCGCGGCCCACAGCTCGACCTCCATCTCCGC
>DATJHU010000085.1:0-17088 GCA_035493715.1 Alphaproteobacteria bacterium
TGCGTTGCACGATGGCGCGGCCGGCGGTGTTCAGTGTGCCGATCTTCTCCTGATCGTATTCGTCGAGCGGGAAGGGCGGTTCCAGGTCGAAGAACCACGGCTCTATCGGTTTCGCGTCGTCAACCAAGCTGGCTTCCTGTCATGCAGAGGGCATCGCGGCATCGCGGCCGCGAGGAAGACTATCCCGCTTTGGGCGTGATTCGGGCAAAAAAGAACTGCCGCCCGCATCGAACCTTAGAATTCGTGTGCAGCGCAGCAGAAAATTAATTAAATGAAACAACGCACTACCGCAGCGCACACGAATATATGGGCTTTAGCCCTTGACGTCTCTTCGCAGGTGCGGTATATACAGAATCGATATGGCACCTTCCCCGCCATATCCGACGCCTGCTTATGCGGCGTTTCCTCCCTAAACTCGGGCTGCCTTTGTGCGGCCCTTTTTTTATTCTGATACCCCAAACGGAGTATTGGCGCAAGGACAATTTGGCGCAGGTAATTCTTGGAATAGACCCTGTGATTTCAGAAAGCTAGGTCGCCCGACAGGATCTTGCGCATTTCCGCAGACATCGCCGCCAGATGTCCGTAGCGCGGATGGTCGAAGCCCAGCATCACGGGTTCTTCGCCGGCAGCGAACCGCTCTTTCTGCCCGGCGGTCATCGGAAAGCGGATAAACTGGACCGAGGAGGCCTTGCCTTCCGGGCTCGTGTTTTCGCGATCGGCATCGGGAACACCGCGGATCGTGTCGCCGCCGATCGACAGCGTCACATGATTCTCGATGCCGCCTACCATGTGCAGCACTGCGGCCCGGCGCTTCGGATCGGGCACTTCGATCATCACCGTGGCGACCAACTCGTCGCCGTTGGGGATCAGCGGGTTATAGGCATCGAGCTCGTCCCGGATCTGCTCCTCGCCCCCCTTCTCAACGAACAGCATCTCGTGAATCTGATGCCACATCGTGTCGTAGTTTTCGAAATAGAAGGTGGAGTAGGGGCCCACCTCCAGGCGCCGGCTGCGCTTGGCCTCTGAGATGCGGCTCCGCTGCTCGCGGCGGATCGCGGCGTATTCGGCCATGTCCATGATGTCGGCCCGGGTGATCGGGCCATGTTTGTTGCTTGTATCAGCCATCGTCACTTCAGCTCTGCCAGGCCGTAAGCCTGCGCCAACAACTCGATCGGATGCGCCTTGATCGGCATTTTTGCGCCGTCGATCGCCTCGACGCCTTGCAGGATATGCATCGCGGCCAGCGGGCACTCCGAGGCGACGAAGGCTTTGTCGTTCTTCGCCACCGTCCGCGCAACCGGCTTGCCGACCTTCATCGCGGTTTCGAAATTGCCCGTCTTTACCCCCCAGGAACCGCCATGGCCGGAGCAGCGTTCCACCACCTGCACGTCCGGTTCCGGTATCAGCCGCAGCATTTCCGCGCCCTTCGGGCCCATGTTTTGCGCCCGGGCATGGCAGGCAAGCTGAATGGTGACGCCGCCCTCCAGCGGCTTCATGCCGGGAGCCATGCCCTCCTTCTTCGCGATATCGACGACATATTCGCTGAGGTCCGACGTGTTCTCGGACAGGAACTTCACGTCGGCGTTGTCGGGCAGGATCAACGGCCATTCGAACTTCAGCATCAGGGCGCAGGACGGCACCAGCGCAACGATGCGATAGCCTTCCTCGATGATCGGCCGCATATATGCGGCAACCGCGGCGGCGCGGCGCGCGACGTCCTTGATGTCGCCCAGCTCGAGCTGCGGCATGCCGCAGCATTCCGGATGCACGACCTTGGTTTCGACGCCGTTCTTGGCCAATACGGCCTGCGCGGCGATACCGATCGAGGTATTGTTGTAGTTGACGAAGCAGGTGGCATAGAGCGCCGCCTTGCGGCCGGCCGCAGGTGCTGCCGCATCCGGCTTAGGCGCCTTCTTCGCTGCCTTCACGAAGGTCGGCTTGTCGAACGTCGGCAGCGCGGCGTTGCGGTCGATATTGGCGATGCCCTCCATGATCGGGCGGGTAAATTTGTTGCCGCGGTCAACCGCCCAGTTCATCAGCGGGTTCAGCGCCGAGCCGATCGCGCCGTTGCGGTCCGTGGCCACCAGTTCCTTGTCAGCCAACGAGGGTTCGCCGCGGCGGAACTCGAACGCGCGGTAACGCAGCATCAGGTGCGGAAAATCCAGGTCGAACTCGTGCGGCGGGACATAGGGGCACTTGGTCATGAAGCACATGTCGCAGAGCGTGCAGGCGTCGACGACTTCCTTGTATCGGATCGGCGCCACACCCTCGAGTTCGCCCGACGGCGTCTCGTCGATCATGTCGAACAGAACGGGGAAGCTGTCGCATAGATTGAAGCAGCGCCGACATCCGTGACAGATGTCGAAGACCCGCTCCATCTCCTTCTCGAGCTTCGCGTAATCGGTGAAGTCGGGGTTCTGCCAGTCGATCACATGGCGAAAAGGCGCGCCGCTGTTGGGCTCGGCCATGGAAGGGCTCCTCGCGTTTGAAGGCGGGAAGAAAATCGGCGGCCACGTGGGGCCGCCGATTCAGACATGCTTACTGAGGACTCGGCCGATCAGCCGTTCAGGCCGTCGAGGGCCTTCTGGAAGCGGCCGGCATGGGAACGCTCGGCCTTGGCCAGCGTCTCGAACCAGTCGGCGATCTCGTCGAAGCCTTCTTCGCGGGCGGTGCGCGCCATGCCCGGATACATGTCGGTGTATTCGTGGGTCTCGCCGGCGACCGAAGCCACCAGGTTCTTGTCCGTCGAGCCGATCGGCTTGCCGGTGGCCGGGTCGCCGACCTCTTCCATGAATTCCAGATGCCCGTGCGCGTGGCCGGTTTCCCCCTCGGCGGTGGAGCGGAACACGGCGGCGACGTCGTTATAACCCTCGACGTCGGCCTTCTGTGCGAAATAGAGGTAACGCCGATTCGCCTGGCTCTCGCCGGCGAAAGCTTCTTTCAAGTTTTCCAATGTCTTGGAGTCTTTCAGCGCCGTCATTCGATCCTCCTGATAGTGCGGATGGCCCGGACGGCCACCCATGGGATATGTCGGCGGGAGTCTATCCCGGATGAAGCGTCGAACGCAACATTGTTTAGAACGGCTCTAAATAATAGCCGCATTGGCGGAGTGGGGGCTTCCGGGTTGTGGACGCGGGAATCGCTCGGCGCCAAACGAAGGGAAACATTCGGACGGGGGGAATAAAATTACTGGAAATCTCAAGTTTTATCTAATCGACACGTATATATTTCGTCGTCGACATTGCGACGTTTAAGCAACATCAGATAATAAATCGACCTATATTGTGCGGCGCAATATAAGATTGAACTGTCGCCACAATGCGAACTTTGATACGGATTGGGAGTAACGATTCCGATCCATAAGGGATTAAAAAATGAATTTGCGCTTGAAGCGTGATCTCGGTGCATTCACGGCTTTATCGGTCTTGGCCGTTTCCGGCGTTGCGTCGGCGGGTGGTTTCTACATTCAGGAACAGTCCGCCGCCGGCGTCGGCCGGGCGCAGGCCGGCAATGTGGCGATCGCCGACGATGCCAGCACGCTTTACTTCAATCCCGCGGGTCTGACCCAGTTGCCCGGCATCCAGATCGATAGCGGTCTCGATCTGATCGTTCCCGACGCGGGGCTGCACGACCAGGGCAGCAGCGTGCATTCGCCATTCGCCGGTCCTAACGGCATCCAGGGCGGCAATGGCGGCAATCCCGGTTCGTCCACCGTGATCCCCGACTTCTACCTTTCCGCACAGATACCCGATTCGATGGTGACCCTCGGCTTCGGCGTCAGCGCGCCGTTCGGCTTCGCCTCGAAGTTCGAACAGAACAGTTTCGCGCGCTACGATTCGATCGACAGCTTCGTCGAGACCATCGATTTCCAGCCGACAATTGCGCTCAAGCTGAACAAGTGGCTGTCGTTGGGCGTCGGGCTCGACGAGCAATACTCATACGTGAAACTGCGTTCCGCAGTTCCCGACCCGTTTACGCCAGGCATGATCAACAGCGACGGGCGGCTGACGCTGACCGGCCATACCTGGTCGACGGGGTTCAACGGCGGCCTGCTGATCCAGCCCGACGACAAGACCAATATCGGCCTAAGCTATCGGTATGGCATCACGCACAATATCCGCGGCTCGCTGACCGTCGCCAACCTGCAAGGCCTGGTCTCAGTGGCCAACCAGCAGGTGACGGGCACCGCCGCGCTCGACCTGCCGGACATCGTCCAGGTCGGCGTTGCCCATCATCTGACGCCGGACCTCACGTTGCTCGCCGAGTTCGACTACTATTCGTGGAGCAACTTCAAGGCGATCAACATCCACACGACAAGCCCGACGCTGGGCAACCTCGTGACCCAGGAACAGTATCGCGACACTTATTCCTTCTCGGTGGGGGCCGAGTATCAGCTTGACCCGCAATGGCGTATTCGCGGCGGCGTCAAATACGATCAGACCCCGACGGTCGACGCATACCGCGATACGCGCGTGCCCGACGGCGACCGCGTCTGGCTGGCGACCGGCTTCCATTATCAGTGGAGCGAGCATATCGGCTTCGACGGCAGCTACGCGCACATCTTTGTGACCGACAGCAACATCAATATCCAGCGGTCGTTCTACGACACGGTGCCGGCGGTTCAGACGTTCGCCAATATCCGGGCCAAATCGACCGTGTCGCTCGACCTTCTGACGGCCGGCTTTACGTACAAATTCTAACCACGACGCCGGGCGGGGCGGTCTTGCCGCCATGCGCGGAAAGACCTATTAGACCGGGATGACCTGTTCATCCCGGTTTTTTAGTCAATGACCGTCGTCGTTACGGGCGCGGCGGGCTTTATCGGCTTCCACGTCGCGTCGGCCCTGCTGGCCCGGGGCGAGCGGGTTGTCGGCATCGATGTCGTCAACGATTATTACGACCCGCGCCTCAAGGAATCGCGCCTCGCCCGCCTGGGCGAAAATGCGGACTTCTCATTCCACCGCGCCGACATCGCGGACCATGAACGCCTGTTCGAGATCCTGGCGGCTTCGGGGCCGCTCACGGGCGTCATTCATCTCGCGGCGCAGGCGGGCGTCCGTTATTCGCTGAAAAATCCTTACGCCTATGTGCATTCCAACCTGCTGGGGCAGGTCGCGATGTTCGAGGCGGTACGCCGGCTCGATCCGCTGCCGAGCTTCGTCTATGCCAGCTCGTCGTCTGTCTATGGCGGCAACGACAAGTTTCCCTTCGCCGTCGCGGACCGGGTCGATCATCCGGTGTCGCTTTATGCCGCCACCAAGCGCGGCGGGGAGTTGCTGGCAGAGAGTTACGCGGCGATGTACGGGTTGCCTTCGACCGGTCTGCGTTTCTTCACGGTCTACGGCCCCTGGGGCCGGCCGGACATGGCCTATTTCAGCTTCACCAAGGCGATCTTGGCCGGCGAAGCGATCCCCGTCTTCAACGAAGGCAAGCTGAAACGCGACTTCACCTATATCGACGATATCGTCGCCGGCGTGATCGCCGCTCTGGACCTGCCCGCTGATCCGGCGCGTCGCCACCGTCTCTACAATCTCGGCAACAACAAATCAGAGCCGGTGCTGCACTTCATCAAGGTGCTGGAGAAGGCGTTGGACCGAAAGGCGATCATCCGGTTCGAGCCGATGCAGCCGGGGGATGTCGAGGTCACCGCCGCCGAGATCGAGGACAGCCGCCGCGAGCTTGGCTTCAAGCCGATCACGACGATCGAGCAGGGGCTTCCGCGCTTCGTCGCCTGGTACAAGGACTATTATGGCGCGGGCGCCTGAGGCGACACCAAAACTCATCTTTCTGGTGACCGAGGATTGGTATTTCTGGGCGCACCGCTTGCCGCAGGCGCGCGCGGCCAGGGATGCCGGCTTCGATGTTGCCGTTGCGACGCGGGTCGATGCGCATGGCGACCGGATCCGGGCCGAGGGCTTTACGCTTCATCCGCTGAACTGGCGGCGCGGCAGCACGAACCCGCTTGCCGGCTTGGCCGCTGTGCTGGAGATCGCCCGCCTGTATCGCAGGGTGAAGCCGGCGGTCGTCCACCATGTCTCGCAAAAATCGATCCTGCTGGGCTCGATCGCCGCGCGGCTGGCGGGAATCCGGAACGTCGTGAACGCCTTCACCGGGCTTGGCTTCCTGTTTGCGGTCGATACGCCCAAGACGCGCATCATCCGCGGCGTCATAGGCGGCGTGCTCAGCCGGATCGCGGCGCGGCCCGGGGTCCGTTTCCTGGTCGAGAACCCCGAAGACGGTACGACGCTGGCACGATCGGGAATCGTGCCTGAGGACAAGATCACGCTGATTCGTGGTTCCGGGATCGATCTCAGCCGCTACCATGTCCTGCCGGAACAGCCGGGGGCGGTCGTTTTCGGCTGCGCCGCGCGCATGCTGAGGATCAAGGGCGTGGAAGATGTCGTGGCTGCCTTTCGGTTGCTGAGGCAGCGCGGTTCCGACGCACAGCTGCTGCTCGCCGGCGCGCCGGACTCTGAAAATCCCGCCGCGATCTCGCAGACAGACCTCGAAGCCTGGGCAGCTGAGCCCGGTGTCACCTGGCTTGGCCATGTCGACGATGTGCGGGACGTGTGGGCGCGCGCGCATGTCGGTGTTCTCGCCAGCCGGGGCGGAGAGGGGATTCCGATGACGCTGATGGAGGCGGCGGCCTGCGGGCGTCCGCTGGTGGCGACCGACGTTCCGGGCTGCCGGGAGATCGTCATTCCGGAGGCGACGGGCTTGTTGGCGGCGTCGGGCGACATCCCCGCCTTGGCCGACGCCTTCGAGCGGATGGCCGGCGACAACGTACTCAGGCGTCGCTGCGGCCAGGGTGCCCGCCTGCGGGTCGCCGAGGGGCTGGATGCGGGCACAGTCGGGCGCGAGACGGTCGCTGTCTATCGCGCATTGCTCGAACGCCAGGCAGCGACGGGAGCGGCGCGGTGAGGGAGTATTTCCTGCTCAACACCGCCTTGTTTTTCTTTGCAGCGGCGGTTGCAAGCGCCGTTCTGACCCGCCTTGTGCTTGCCATTTTGCGGCACCGCGCGATCCTGGACATCCCGAACGACCGCAGCAGTCACACAATTCCGACGCCGCGCGGCGGCGGGTGGGGTGTGATACTGGCGCTGCTGCCGTTCTGGATTTGGGCGACATGGCGGACCGGCCGCCTGCAGGATCCGCTGGAATGGGCGCTGATCGGCGGGACGGTCCTGCTGATCGCCGTCTCGTGGGTAGACGACCGGCGCGGGCTGGGACCCGCAGTCCGCTTTGCCGCGCAGTTCTTGGCGGCCGGTGCCGTGATGGCGCTGCTGCCGGCCAGCCTGTCGCTCAGCGGCGGGTTGCTGCCGCTGTGGCTCGACCGCTTTGCCGCGACGATCGTCTGGCTGTGGTTCGTCAACCTGTTCAACTTCATGGACGGGATCGACGGCATCGCCGGGGGTAGTGCCGCGGCGATGGGATTTGGACTGACGCTGATCCTGCTGCGCTACGGGCCCGATCCGCTCGAGGCATTTCGTTCGGCAATGATTGTTGCTGTCGGCGTTGGGTTCCTGGCCTGGAACTGGCACCCGGCGAAGATATTCCTGGGCGATGTCGGCAGCGTGTCGCTGGGCTTTTTGCTGGGTTTCGAGCTGATCAGGCTGGCGATGAACGGCGGGCAGGTCTTCGCGCTGATCGTCGCGCTTTATTACCTTGCGGACGCCACGATCACGCTGCTCCGGCGGGCGAAACGCGGAGAGCGCGTCTGGACAGCCCATCGCGAGCATTTCTACCAGCGCTCGACCCAGCTTGGCCGTAGCCACGCACGCACCGCCAAGGCTGCGATCTTGGTGCAGTTCGGTTTGGCGATCTTCGGCTGGCTAGCCGTGTTCTGGGGCTGGGTGATGCTGTTGCCGGCCGCAACCCTGGTCATATTGCTGCTGCGCTGGATGGCGCGCCCGCCGAGGGCCGCGTGAGCCGAATCCTGGTCACCGGGGCGACCGGGTTCGTGGGGCAGGGGCTTGTTGCCCGGCTGGCCGCCGATGGGCGCGCTTTCCGGTCAGCGGTCCGCGAATGCGGCGGAGGGAACGCGGTGGCTGTCGGCGATATCGGGCCGGACACTGACTGGACGGCCGCGCTCGAGGGCATCGATGCTGTCGTCCACCTCGCCGGCCGGGCGCATGTCTTCGGGGCCGAGGCCGATGCGCTGACCGCGTTCCGCAAGATCAATAACGCGGGCACGGCCCGGTTGGCTGAACAGGCCGCGCATGCCGGCGTGCGCCGTTTCGTTCTGGTCAGCTCGGTCAAGGCCGCGGCTGATGTCACCGGTTTGAAAGCCGTGACCGAAGCGGATGCTCCGACGCCGAAAACACCCTACGGGCTTTCCAAGCTGGAAGGCGAACGGGCGCTGCTCGCTGCTGCCGGCAAGATGGAGACAGTGATCCTGCGTCCGCCGCTGGTCTATGGGCCGGGCGTCCGGGCGAACTTCCTGGCGTTGCTGAAACTGGTCGATCGCGGCATTCCGCTGCCGCTGGGATCGGTCCGCAACCTGCGCAGCCTGGTCGCGCGGGACAATCTGGCCGATGCGATCCTCACGGCAATCGATGCGCCGGGCGTGGCCGGTGGGACATTCTATGTTACGGACGGCGCGCCGCTTTCGACGCCCGATTTGATCCGCGGCCTGGCGCAAACGCTTGGCCGTTCGGCGAGATTGTTTCCGTTCCCTTCGGCTTTGCTGCGGTTTCCGGCGGCGTTGATCGGACGCGCGGATGCGGCGGATAGCCTGCTCGGATCGCTGGTTGTCGACGATACAGCCTTCCGCGTAGCGGCCGGTTGGCGGCCGCCGGCTACGGCTGCGCAAGCGTTCGCCGAGGTCGCGGCGTGGTATAAACGGGCGAAAGGAACCGCCTAGCCCATGTTTCCCAGCCTCTTCTTCGGCCTGCGCAACGCGAAGGTGCCGGTCAGCCTCAAGGAGTATCTGCTTCTGATGGAGGCGATGGACGCGCGCGTCGCGGGCTGGAGCGTCGACGATTTCTACTACATCGCGCGCGCCTCGCTGGTGAAGGACGAGCGCTATCTCGACCGGTTCGACCGCGTGTTCGGTGAAGTGTTCCGCGGCGTCCTCCCGGTCGAGGGCGAGACGCCCGAGGAGATACTGGCCCGCGCCCTGCCTGAGGAATGGCTGCGCAAGATGGCGGAAAACCTGCTGTCGGAGGAAGAGAAACAGCAGATCGAGGCGCTTGGCGGCTGGGACAAGCTGATGGAGACGCTGAAACAGCGGCTCGAGGAACAGCAGGGGCGGCACCAGGGCGGATCGAAATGGATCGGTACCGCCGGCACGTCGCCGTTCGGCGCCTATGGCTACAATCCCGAGGGTGTGCGCATCGGTCAGGAAGGCAGCCGGAATCGCAAGGCGGTCAAGGTCTGGGACAAGCGGGAGTTTCGCAATCTTGACGACGACGTCGAACTCGGCACCCGCAACATCAAGGTGGTCCTGCGACGCTTGAGGAAATTCGCCCGCACCGGTGCGCGCGACGAGCTGGACCTCCCGGGTACGGTGCGATCCACCGCTCACAACGGCGGCTGGCTGGACCTCCAGCTGCAGGCCGAGCGGCACAACGCGGTGAAGGTCCTGCTGCTGCTCGATATCGGCGGTTCGATGGACGACTATATCCGCATCTGCTCGGAGCTGTTCTCGGCCGCCAAATCGGAGTTCAAGCATCTGGAGCAGTTCTATTTCCACAATTGCCTTTACGAGACTGTGTGGAAGGACAACCGTCGGCGCGACAACAACCGTGTCCCGACCGCGGAGCTACTCAGAACCTACGGCGCGGACTATCGCGTGGTGATCGTCGGCGACGCCTCGATGAGCCCCTATGAGATCATCCAGCCGGGCGGCAGCGTCGAGCATTGGAACGCGGAATCCGGCGAGGCCTGGCTTACGCGCCTCACCGAAACCTTCGAGCGCGTGGTCTGGCTGAATCCCACGCCGGAGCGTTCATGGCCCTATACCCAGTCGACCGGTATCATCAAACGGATCCTCGGCGACCGGATGCACCCCCTGACGCTTGGGGGTCTCGAAGCGGCAATGAAATATCTTAGCCGCTGACGCAGGAACGCCGCTAACCGCGCGTAAATCTTGCGTAGGATATAACGTTTTTTCTTGAACCCGCGTTCACCTGAACGTTATGTACAAAATAACATACTGCTTCGGCTTCCGGCTTGCACTGTCCTCTTGGGCACCGTGCGCAATGTTGTCGGATCGGCCGATTGGCGTCCGGAGCGCGCGCGCTTCGCCAATATCCAGTCAGAGGATAACGTATGGAAGATTGGACCGCAGGCTATCTGACCGATGTGAATTACACCTATGGTGTAACGCGGGAGCTCACGCCATCGATCCTCAGCTTTGCGTCGCTGGTCGCCGGCGTGGCCGCGCCGGACGTCAACGGACCCTTGAACTACTGCGAGCTTGGGTGCGGACAAGGATACGCTTCCAATCTGTTGGCGGCTGCCAACCCGCACATCGAATTCCATGCAACGGACTTCAATCCCGCCCATATTGCCGGCGCGCGCGGTTTGGCCGCCGCGGCCGGTATCGGGAATATCCAGTTTCGCGACAGCAGCTTCGCCGAGTTCGCCGCTGCCGAGGACCTGCCGGATTTCGACATTATCGCGCTTCAGGGCATCTATAGCTGGGTGAGCACGGAAAACCGGGGCCACATCGCCGAGATCATACGCAAGCGACTGAAGCCCGGGGGACTTGTATACATTTCGTACAACACGCTACCGGGTTGGGCGTCTCTGATGCCGTTGCGGCGCCTTATGGCGGATTCGATTGCCGCGACGACCGGCGCTCCCCTGATCCGCCTGGATCAGGCCATGGCGCAGACCCAGCAACTGCTGGATATCGGCGCCGCCTATTTTCGCGCAACGCTGGTCGAGCAGACATTTCGTGGGATGGCCAGCCAAAACAGAAGTTATCTGGCGCACGAATATTTCAACCCGAACGCCGCGCCGTCCTATTTCGCGGATATGGCGGCCGAGATGCGCACGGCCAAGCTGACCTATGTCGGCTCGGCTCATATGCTCGATAAAATCGATGAAATTCATTTCACCGCGGAGCAACTGGCGTTCCTTGGATCGGTCAGCGACCCGATCCAGCGAGAAGCCATGCGCGACTACATCCTCAATCAGGTCTTTCGCCGCGACATCTTCGTCAAGGGTGCCGTTCCGCTTGTGCCTGAGGAGGTGCAAAAGCGGTGGCTCGATATGCGCTTCGTTATGACCAGCGACAGAAGGGACATTCCACCCACGGTTTACGGAACGCTTGGGGATGCGACCCTGCAGGCGGAGGTTTACGAGCCGTTGCTCGAAGCGCTGGCCGGGGGGCCGGTTACAATGGCTCAGCTGCTTGGCCATGCGCAGATCGCGGCGCTGGGATGGCCGCGTATCACCCAGGCCCTTACGGTACTCGTCGGGATGGGTCACCTGCAGCCGGCCTTGGACGAGGCAGGTGACGCTACGCGGTCGGTCAACGTTGAAAAATTCAACCTGGCGGTGATCGAAAAGGCGAAATGGTCCAGGGACTTTGAGTTCCTGGCGTCGCCGATCACCGGCGGTCCTATTGGGCTCGACCGGCTTTCACAGCTTTTCCTGCTGGCGCAGCACGAGGGGCATCGTGACGCCGCCGATTTCGTGTGGGGCGTCCTGAGCGGCACCGACACGCACATCAGCAAGGACGGAAAGCGGCTGGAAACGGCCGAAGAAAACCTGGCGGAACTGCGCCCCATGTTCGACGATTTCTCGCGCAAGCGGTTTCCGATTCTGGCGTCAACGGGAATAAAGCCGTTGCCCGTCAACGCGATTTCATTGTCCGCAGCAGAATAACGGGCAGCACGCGGCCGGCGCTCGCGGCGTATTTCGCAATAGCCGGGTTCTGCTTAAGCATCGCCGGCCATGCCTTTGTGCGTTGGGCGTCGTTCAACTCCTCGGCACGGACCCGTCGCATCTCCCGTCCCACGCGGATATCGATTTCCGGGTGGGCCTTCAAATTGTAATACCAGCCCGGCGCCTTGGCCTGTCCATTGTTTGAGGCGAGTACCAGGATGCCGTCCGGCTCCGCCGGGTAATATTGCAGCGGAACCACGCGGCTTTGCCCGGACTTCGCGCCGATCGTGTACATCAACACCATCGGGGCGCCCAGATTGGCGCCGATCACGCCCTTTGTGCGGTGATAAAGATACCGGTGCAGCTTGGTGAACCAGGCGTAATTTGCCATTGCGCTGTCCTTGGGAAAATTCGCTCGAATATAGCGGTCGGCGACTTCCGATGAGAGAAAATCGCCGGGTGACAGAGTAACAACGGCGATTGACTAATCGGACGTTTTCTCGTGTCAATGTGCCAAAATTTCAGAACGCCTAAAATTTGAGAAAGCGCGACCTATGGATGGTTGGAGTTCCGGTTACGTTACCGACATCTCCTATACGCACGGCGTCTACAGGGAGCTGACGCCGGCAATTCTCAGCTTTGTCGCGCTGATCAACGGTATTTGCGCGCCCGATCCGGACGAGCCGCTCGCCTATTGCGAGCTGGGCTGCGGGCAGGGATTTTCAACCAACCTGTTCGCGGCGGCCAATCCGCGCATCCAGTTCTACGCGAATGATTTCAATCCCAGCCATATCTACAGTGCACGCAACCTCGCGGCAGCGGCGGGCACGCAAAACGTCCATTTTTCCGATAGCAGCTTCGCGGAGTTCAAGAACGAGCCGGGGTTGCCCCAGTTCGACCTGATTTGCCTTCACGGCATCTATAGCTGGATCAGCGCGGAAAACCGGCAGCACATCGTGGATTTCATCCGCGACCGCCTGAAACCCGGCGGGCTTGTCTATATTTCCTACAACACGCTGCCAGGCTGGGCGCTCAGGATGCCGATGCGCCGGCTGATGGCCGACCATGCCGCCAAGACGTCGGGCCCAACCGCGGAGCGGGTCGAAGAGGCGCTTGCTCACGTCCAGCGGCTTGTCGATGTCGATTCCCGCTATTTCCAGGCGGTCTCGGGACTGACGGATGCGTTCAAGCAGATCAAGCAGCAAAGCCGGAACTATCTCGCGCATGAATATTTCAACCGGGACCTGACGCCGCTCTATCATGCCGACGTCGCCGAAGAACTCAGCGAAGCCAAGCTCTCCTTCGTGGGTTCGGCGGCGCTGCTCGACAATTTGGACATCGTGAACTTCACCAACGATCAGCAGACCTTTCTGCAATCGGTTCAGGACCGGACCGAGCGCGAAACGCTGCGCGATTTTCTGCTGAACCAGCAGTTCCGCCGGGATGTCTTCATCAAGGGGCCCGTGCCGTTGACGGCCGACGAATCCCGCGAACGCTGGCTGAAGATGCGCTTCGTGCTCAGCACGCAACGTGACTTGGTGCCGCTCAAGGTCAACGGCGCGCTTGGCGAGGCGGAATTGCAGGAAGATGCCTACAAGCCGATCCTCGACGCCTTGGCCGGCGGCGCGCGCACGGTCGCCCAGCTCCTGGAGGATCCGAACGTCCAGGCGGTCGGTTGGGAGCGCATGATGCAGGCGTTCCTGGTGATGGTCGGCTCCGGCCACATGCATCCTGCGCTCGATGAGGCCGGCGATGCGGCCCGGGCGGTTTCGACTCGTGCCTTCAACCTGGCGGTGATGAACAAGGGCCGGTCGACCGACGACCTGCAGTGTCTGGCCTCGCCTGTGATGGGCGGGTCGATCCTGACCGACCGGTTCACGCGCCTGTTCCTGCTGGCGAACGAAACCGGTCACGCCGACGCCCCAGCCTTCGCCTGGGAACTGCTGAAGGCCCAGGGCGTCAAGTTGCAGAAGAACGACGAAGCGCTGGAAAGCGACGCGGACAATCTTGAAGAGATGCAGCGGGTATTCGCCAGCTATTCAGAGAAGCTCCTGCCGGTGATGAAGTCGCTCGCGATCGCGTAGCGGGGCAAAGGAAGGGGAGGGGCATGAGCGGCGTACCGGGGTTCACCAGCGAGGCCTTTTCCTGGAACGGCAGCCGCCGCGAGGTGTTTCGGCGCGGCAGCGGCCCGGCCGTTGTCATCATGCACGAGATCCCGGGCATCACCCCGCAGGTCGCCGCCTTTGCCACACGCGTCGCGGAGGCCGGCTTTTCCGTCTACATGCCCGTGCTGCTCGGCACGCCTATGCGCCCCTTGAGCGGCGGCTATATCGCAAGCTCGCTGTTTCGCGCCTGCATCAGCCGCGAGTTCCGCCTGCTGTCCGCCAACCAGTCCAGCCCGATCGTCGACTGGCTGCGCGCGCTGGCGCGGCATGCCCATGCGGAGCAAGGCGGGCCCGGCGTCGGCGCCATCGGCATGTGCCTGACCGGCAATTTCGCGCTGGCGATGATGATGGACGCGCCGACCTTGGCCCCGGTCCTGTCCCAGCCATCGCTGCCGTTCCCGATCGGCGCCGCGCGCAAGGCCGGCCTGCATGCATCGCCGGAAGAGCTGCAGGCGGCGCACGACAAGATCGACAAAGAGGGCGCTCGCATTCTCGGCCTGCGTTTCCATGGCGATCCGGCGTGCCCGGGAGAGCGGTTCCAGCGGTTGAGGGAGGAGTTCGGCGCGGCGTTCGAGGGCATCGAACTCGACCCGAAATCCGCTAATCCCGCCGGGCCCAAGCCGCCGCACAGTGTCGTCACCAACGGCCTGATCGACAAGGAAGGCGAGCCCACGCGGGCGGCTTTGGACCGCGTCCTGGCCTTCTTCAAGGAACGACTCGTTGCCGTTTCATAAGTGATTGCGGCGGGCAGTCCGGGCGGCTAACGTCCGGCCATCAATCGACACGGGGAAGACCATGCTCAGCCTGCAGGAACTGAACGACGAACGCGACATCCAGCGCGTCTATTGCAACTATTGCGACATTATCGACGCCAAGGATTTCGATCGGCTGACCGAGGTGTTCACGGAGGACGCGGTGCAGGACTATCGCTCCAACCTCGGCCCCGACGGCATCATGAAGGGCACCGCGCCGCTGATCGCGGGCGCCCACAAGCATATGGGGCCGGACTCAAATTGCGGTACGACGCATCACAATGTCGTAAATTTCCGCATCGAGGTCTCAGGCGACACCGCCAAGGCCAAGGTCCATTACTACGCCGTGCATCTGGGCGTGCGGAAATATCCCGGCGTGATCTATTCGATGTGGGGCGAGTATGTGGACGACCTGATCCGCACGCCGGCCGGCTGGCGTGTGCACAACCGCCTCTACCGCTCGATCCTGACCGAGGGACAGTGCGTGACGTTCAAGGACGATTGAGCCGCCCGAGTTCCAAAAAAAGAAAACCCGCGGGCCCGGTGAGGCCCGCGGGTTTTTGTTTGCCTGCGCCTCAGTGCGCCAGCGGATCGGGTCTCAGCTGGAAGGCGACTTCCTTGCTGTATTCGCCTTCGCCGCCTTCCTGGTGCCACTGCACGCCGCTGGCGAAGGTGGCGTGCATCGCCTTGCCTTTCCAGCCGGCCTTCGGGTCGTCGATCCGGAAGTCCAGCCCACGGGTATAGAAGCCCATCGGGTAGGGAACGCGGAAGGTCACGAATTTCGACTTGCCGTCCTGAAGGGCGACGATCGAATCCGAGTTGGTGGCCGGGAAGAAATGGGTCTCCTTGCCCAGTCCGACCACGTCGTGCATGTCGTCCCATTCGGAATAGACGAAGTCGGTCGTGGCGAAGGTGTTGCCCAGATGTGGGCTCGGCAGGTCGTAGAAGGTCCAGCCTTCGGGGCATTGCTGGCCGCCGGCTGCCGTCGGGCCGTTGGTCACCTTGCACTTGCGCCGGTCGAACGCGCCGACTTGGCCGGAGGAGAAGGCCGCCCATGCAACGCCCGCGGAGTCGATGCCGACACCGCGGATGCCGACCGCCGAATATTTGCCGTTCTTGAGCGGCGGCTCGTAATATTCGGTCTTGCAGGTTTCCGGCGGGTTCTTGCCCGGGATCAGGTGGACGAGGCCCGACGGGACATAGGGCACGTAGGCCGCCTCCCAGATGCTGCCGTCCTTGGCGACGGACATGCCGTAGAGATAGCGGCTGATCTGGGTGTCCTTCCCGGCGTTGACCTGCTCGGCTGCCTTCTTCGCGGCCTCGGCCTGGATCGGACCGACGCCTTCTTCTCCCGACACGTTCTTCAGCGCATCGCCCGGCTTCACCCATTTGGAACGGTCGGGGTCGATCTTGCCGTCGCCGGTCGTGTCCACCACCATCGGGCACCAGCCGGTCGCCTGCTTGGGATCGTGCGTCTTGTCCCAGATGTCGGTGTTGATCCAGGAGATCACCGACGTGTCGCCCGACAGGTAGAGGATGTTCGGGCCGCTGAAGGTGAAGTTCGAGTGGTTGCCGCCCGAGCACATCGGGATGTTCTCGATCTTCTTGGTCGCCGGGTCGTAAAGCACCATCTGCGCCGCGTGCTTGTGGTCGGCCAGCGGATAGTATTTGGACGACGCCACCGAGCCGTCACTGCACCAGGCAGGCTCGTCGCCGGCGGTGGAAACCGTCGGCATCCAGACGCGGCCCTTGCCGTCCATCTCGTCCGCGTGGATACGGACCGTGTCGTCGTGCTGAGAGCCGTCCAGGCCGGGGACCGGAACGGTCGAGGTCTTGAGCGTCTTGGGGTCCAGTATCTCGAGCTGGCTGTGCAGCATGCCCATGCCGTAGATCGGCCCGCCGGCATTCACATTCGGGTCGCGGTGATCGCTGGTGATCTGGTCGTGGACGAAGCGGCCGCCGCCCCAATCCATGATCGTCAGCACCACGTTGCGCTCCTTGCCCTCGGGGCGCGGCGGCGTCTCCTTCGGCGTGGCGCCCGCCGCGATGCTGTCGGTCCAGGATGCATACATCTTCAGCGCCCGGTCGCGGCCGAAATGCGCCATGTTGTTCTGCATCGTGTCCGACATGAACTTGCCCTCATTGTTGATGGCCGGGTCTCCGTTGGCGCGGACCATCTGAATGCGGGTCGCCCAGGCCTCGACGCTGTTGCCGGGCTGCAGGACGGTACGGGTTACCTTGTCGCCCAGCTGGTGGCAGAACATGCAGTTCTCTTTCATGTTCTCCAGCCAATGCTGCTGGGTCAGCATCGACGGGGCGATGCCGTTGCCGTT
>DATJHU010000086.1:0-29414 GCA_035493715.1 Alphaproteobacteria bacterium
GTGCAGGCGGCGATGGCGGTCGGGCCGATGCCCAACCCGATCATGTTGGTGAAGAACAGATATGTCGCCGAGACCTGGCCACGCATCCGGGGCGGCGTCACCGTCTGGAGCGTAGCGATATTCACGCCCGCCCAGGTCAGCGAGAAGAAGCCCGACATCGAAACGAGGGTAAGCGACAACCACTCTATCGGGCAGATCGCGCCGAACGAGCCCGTCACAACCATCCCGATCGCATAGGGAACCCCGGTTGCGAAAAGTACGTCACGTCGCCCTTTTTGCGTCAGCCGGTCGCCGATCCAGCCGGAAAATACGCTGCCGAGAATCCCCATAATCAGAACCGAGGTGCCAAAAAACAGGCTGGCTTCTCGAACCGCCATGCCGTGCACGCGCATGAGGTAGGTGGGGAACCACTGGTTGCCGCCATACCCGTAAATCGCAAAGCAGGCGAGGCTGAGCGCCAGTGTGCTGTAGACGCCAAGATGGCTCCACATATAGGCGACGACCGCGCCAAAGCTGGGCTGTTCCTCTGCTGTGACGACATGACGGTTGTTGGGCTCCGGCACGATGACGAGCGTCAGCAAGGCCAGGATGAGGCCGGGCAGGCCGATAATCAGGAAGACCGACTGCCACGGCTTGGTGATACCGACCAGAGGCAGGTCGACGGGCCCAACCGCGGTGATGGCGGCGATCACCGAACCGCCGATCATTACGGCGAGACCGTTTCCAATCGGGATGCCGAGCGTAAAGACCGATAGTGGACGTGCCCGTCGTTCAGGGGGAAACAAATCGGCGATCAACGAGTACGAACAGGGAGACAAGGTGGCCTCCCCTACGCCGACACCGACACGCGAGGCGAACAACCGCCAAAAGCTGTTCGCCAGCCCGCAACTTGCGGTCATGATCGACCAGACGGCAACGCCGCCGGCGATTAGTCCGCGCCGGCTCACCCGGTCAGCCAGCCAGCCGAGGGGAATACCGGTGAAAGTGTAGAGCACGACGAAGGCGAGGCCGGCCAGATAGCTGAACTCAGTATCCGTCAAGTTGAGGTCGGCGCGGATCGGCTTGACCAGCAAAGAGAGAATTGAGCGGTCGATGAAGCTGGACGTCAGCAACAGCATCAGGAACAGCACGACGCCCCAGGCATGGAGCGCGCTGTATTGAGGCGCCGGCGCAGTTGAGGCTTCGGCGGCCGGAAGTTCGGTCGCGATTGTCATGGAATGGAAATCAGACGATGGCGACGGTCTGGGTGATCGACGTTCCGAAGCTGTGGACCACCGCGGCATGCAGGCCGCCGGTGCCGCCGCAGACCATCACGACCACATCCTTCGGCTCCGGCGTCAGATAGACGCGACCGTCGGCGCGGATGCGCTGTTGATCCTCGAGCTGTTCCAGGTGCTTGGGCGTGAACCAGTCGGCCGGCAGGCTGGCGTTCTTCCACAGAACCTCCTGCACGTCGTCGATATTCTTCATCTCCTTGCCGACGATCTCGGCGCAGATCGGGTTGATCGCGACGAACACCTCGCAGAACGGCACGGCCGGAGAGAAACCGTTAGTACCGACATAGGCCGCGGAGCGGCCGATCATCTCCAGGAACTCGGTCGCGGTCTGCGAGGTGGTGTCGAGGATGTTCATCGTACCCATGCCACCGAAGGTCGTGACAGCATCGCCCTTCACGCCGGCGCGACGCTCGGCGAGCGGCGCCCAGGGCGAGCGTTCCTCCCACTCTGCAACGACCATGCCCGACACCCGGGCCGGCGAGCCGAAGGTGCTCTGCGACGTCACGCCGACGACTTGTCCGGCAACGTTGCGCATAATGAGGCGCAGCGCGCGGCCGATAGCGGCGGCGGGGCTTGCAGCGCCCCCGAAGCAGCCGTGCTTGTAGGGAATGTTGAGCTTGTTGCGGATCGGCCCGTTGACGAAGACCGCCGGGCTGACCGATGCCGTCGTGGCGTTCATGCCGTAGAGTTCGAAATCGGGCTCGCCGAACGCCTCGACCGCCGCGATCAGCAGCGGCAGCGATTCCGGCGGCGCGCCGGCCATGACGGCGTTGATGACGATCTTCTCGACCGTACATTCCGCGCGCATCGGCGGCAGATAGGCGATCACCTCGTCGGGAAAGCGGTTGTTGACCGCCAGCATGCCGCGCACGCGCGCGTCGGTCGGCGGCACCAGCGGCAAGCCGTCGCCCCAGCCCTGATCCATGGCGAACTGGGTGAAACTGACGACATCCAGTTCGACCTCGTGGCGGGCGGATGCCAACCAGTCGATCTCGCACCCATCCGGACCGCAATCGCGGCTGACAAGCTGTTTCGGCGGCGCTTTGAGCTTCGCGTGGCTAGGGGCAATCGTAACGATGCTCATGCTGCGGCCTGCTTCCCTTTGCCGATCTCTGCACCCATGGTCGCAAGCAGCCTGGGGAAATGCGCGTTGGCGACCGGGTCGACCTCCTCACGGAATTTCTCGTTGAGCGGATAGGGCAACACGTGGACGCGCAGGCCCGACCGGCCGCCGCGCTTGGCGATCGTGTGGGCAAATTCCTCGAAATTGGCGGTGGCGATTGCGACCGTCGGCTTGCCGGCCGCGGCGGCCTGCAGCGCGTCATGCACTGTCCAGCCGGTGCATGAACCGCAATTGGCGAGGCCGACGACGGCGATGTCGATTTCCTTGAGAAAGGCCTTCAGCCCCTCCGCCATGCGCTCGCCCTCTTCGCCGGAGCGGCCGCAAGAGCGCCAGAATTTCACGTCAGCCGCACCGGCCTTCTTGAACTCTTCGGCCCAGACCTCGCTGATCCAATCCCAAGCGCGCCACATCTGGTCGACGCGGACGCCGACAACCTTTCCGGCAAGCGGCCCGGCATCCGGTCCCGGCGACGTGATGTCGTCGGACTTCGCGGTTGTCGGATCCAGCACAAACCCTTTTGCCATAATGGCCTCCTCCCATCGGGCAGCCTTCTCCGACCGCCGCTCTGGAGGGCACCATAACCTTGGTGGAAGACGTTCGCCAACCGGTTTAAGCAGTGGTTGGGGCTCGGATAGTTCCGGGATACCCGCAATGCCCTGACCGCTGCCGGCACGCGGCGTCGAAGATGCGGCTAGGCCTCGGCTGAGGTCTCAGGGAGTTCCTCTTCGCCGAAGAACGGCTCGACCTTGCCTTTTAGCTTGACCGTCATCGGCTTGCCGAACCGGTCCATCGTCTTGCCGACCGCGAGCCGGACCCAGCCCTCTGACAGGCAATATTCCTCGACGTTCGTCTTTTCTACACCGTTGAACAGGATGCGCACCCCCTTCGCCAGCAGCGCCTCGTCATAGAACGGGCTCTTGGGATCGGTGCAGAGGCGGTCGGGGAAGACGAAGGTTTCGGTCATGGCGGCGGCCTTTAGGGCGGAATAAAGCTAGGGGCGGTTGATAGCGCCCCGGCGCGCCAATGCCAACCGTCACACGCCGGCCGCAAGAATGCATCATTGATGCATATCAATGATGCACCATATTGCCTCATCATAGTTGAGGCATACGGCTTTCGCGGGAGGTATCAGTTGGATTGGGCGCGGCTTACGGCCATCGGCGAGAGAGAGGTCGGTACATATATAAGCTATTGGATGCAAGGAACCGCCGCCATCCTCAGCATCCTGCTGGCCGCCGAAATCCTGTTGTCGGTCGCCGCTTGGTGGACCTATCGCAAGACCGATACGCCGCGCGCGCTGGTGTCGCCGGACGCGCCCGCTAATTTCGTACTGTTCGTTCAGTCGATCATCATCGACGTATTCATCGGCAACGCCGCCATCCTCGGCGCGCTGGTGCTCGGCTCGCGCCTCACCCACTGGCATATCCCGTTCAATATCTACACGATCCCGCTCTACTTCCTGGCGGCGGAGTTCTGGCACTACATCTATCACCGGCTGGGTCATGAATCGCGCCTGTTCTGGGCCGACCATTCGATCCATCACAGCTCCCGCAAATACGAGTTCTTCACCTCGTGGCGGCTGACCCCGTTCACCTGGGCCTATAAGGCGATAACCGCGATCCCGCTGGCGATGCTCGGGTTTGGGCCGGTGGCATTCCTGCTGATGGCCAAGGGCATCTCCTTCCAGACCTTCATCCATACCAACCGGATCGGCCGCATGGGCTGGTTCGACACGGTGTTCTGCTCCCCCACCAATCACGGCCTGCACCATGCCTGCAACCCGCAATATATCGACAAGAACTATGGCGGGATGACGGTGCTTTGGGACCGGCTGCTCGGCACCTTCATGCTGCCGAACGAAGAGCCGATCAAATTCGGTATCACCAAGGAGCTGGGCACCTACGACCCGTTCAAGATCGTGGCCTTCGAGTTCAAATATCTGCTGGTGGATCTGTGGCATGCGCCGGGGCTGAAGGCCAAGATGGTGGTGCTGTTCGGCAAGCCGGGCGAAACCTACGAGCATGCGCGGTCAAAGCAGGCGGCCGGAGTCATGGCCGCCGACACGGCAATGATAGCGGCGGAATAGGCGACTGTCGCTCGACTACCGCGCTGGCCTTGTGTGCTGCGTCATAAAGCGCTGCGGCCGGTGTTTACGGCCGGATCGCAAGCCTTCGCCACCGGACTGACCGGTGCCGAGAGGTTGGGTCAGCGGCACCAGTTGGTGCTTGGCGGGGCCGATCAGGTCAGCGCGGCCCATGGAGCGGAGAGCCTCGCGCAGCAGGGGCCAGTTTTCCGGGTCATGATAACGCAGGAACGCTTTGTGCAGGCGGCGCTGGCGCAGGCCCTTGGCGGTAAACACCTTCTCTCCACCGACGCGCCTTATTGGCCGCAGCGAGTTGAGCTCGGTGTGATACATCGTGGCCGCGGGCGACATGGGCGTCGGCAGGAAGGTCTGCACCTGGTCGGCGCGGAAGCGGTTTTTCTTCAGCCATAGGGCCAGGTTCATCATGTCTTCGTCGGTCGTCCCCGGATGGGCAGCGATGAAGTACGGGATGAGGTACTGCTCCTTGCCCGCCTCTTTCGAGAAGCGGTCGAACAGCTCCTTGAACTTGTCGTAGGCGCCCATGCCGGGCTTCATCATCTTCTCGAGCGGCCCGCTCTCGGTGTGCTCGGGCGCGATCTTGAGATACCCGCCGACATGGTGGGTCGCGAGTTCCTTCACATATTCCGGACTCTTGATCGCCAAGTCGTAGCGCAGGCCCGAGGCGATATGGATCTTCTTCACCCCGGGGATCGCCCGCGCCTTGCGGTAAAGGCCGATCAGCGAGGAATGGTCGGTGTTCAGGTTCTTGCACACGTCCGGGAAGACGCAGGACGGACGCCGGCAGACCGTCTCGATGTCCTTACTCTTGCAGGCGAGGCGGTACATGTTGGCGGTCGGCCCGCCGAGGTCGGAGATGATGCCGGTGAAGCCCGGCACCTTGTCGCGGATGTCCGCGATCTCCCGCAGGATAGAGGCTTCGGACCGGTTCTGGATGATCCGGCCCTCATGCTCGGTAATCGAGCAGAAGCTGCAGCCGCCGAAGCAGCCGCGCATGATGTTGACCGAGAAGCGGATCATGTCCCAGGCCGGGATCTTCGCATCGCCGTAGGTTGGATGCGGCGCCCGCGCATAGGGCAGGTCATAGACCCCATCCATTTCCGGCGTGGTCAGCGGGATGGGCGGCGGCGTCAGCCACACTTCCTTGTCGCCATGCCGCTGGATCAGCGGCCGTGCATTCCCCGGATTGCTTTCCTGATGAAGGATGCGCGAGGCATGGGCATAGAGAACCTTGTCGTCCTTGACCCGCTCGAATGCTGGCAGACGGACGACCGTGGTGTCCCGCGCGGTCTTCGCCCGGTCGGTCGAAGCCGCCGCGACCGCCGCCTCGTCGGGCTCGGCCTCATCCTCCAAAATCTCGGCCTTCTCATCGACCAGGTCGGGTGACAGCACGTTCCAGCCGTCAGGTACGGCGTCCAACAAGAAGGAGGTGCCGCGCACGTCGTGCATATCCCTCAGGCTTTCGCCCTTGGCCGCGCGATGCGCAACCTCGACCAGGGCGCGCTCTGCGTTGCCGAAGAGCAGCAGGTCAGCCTTGGAATCGACCAGGATCGAACGACGCACCTTTTCCGACCAATGATCGTATTGCGCGATCCGGCGAAGCGACGCTTCGATGCCGCCGATCATAATCGGCGCATCGCGATAGGCCTCGCGGCAACGCTGCGAATAGACGATCACCGCCCGGTCCGGCCGCTTCCCGGCTTCGCCGCCGGGCGTATAGCTGTCGTCACGCCGGACCCGCCGGTCCGACGTGTAGTGGTTGACCATCGAATCCATGTTCCCGGCCGTGACACCGAAGAACAGGTTGGGTTTGCCCAGCGCCTTGAACGCCTCGGCGCTGGTCCAGTCCGGCTGGGCGATGATGCCCACCCGGAATCCCTGCGCCTCGAGCAGCCGCCCGATGATCGCCATGCCGAAGCTGGGATGGTCGATATAGGCGTCGCCGGTCACCAGGATGATATCGCAGCTGTCCCAGCCGAGATCGTCCATCTCGGCGCGCGTCATCGGCAGGAACGGGGCAGCGCCAAACCGTTCCGCCCAGAACTTGCGGTAAGAAAAGATGTTTTTGGCTGCGGTCATCGATCGGAAGCTTGTCAGTGGTTTCCGTTGCAAGGAAGCGCACCGGCTATATTGTGCGTTTATAACACAAAGGGAGGGGATGGATGAAAACAGGACCTTTGCTGGCTGTGATCATCCTCGCGGGGTGCGCGTCGCAGCATGATAAGGGACCCGGCGTGGTGCATTCCGAGGCTGCCGTCGCGGACAACCCCTATCAGGTCGGACTATCGACCGAAGTCCAGGTTCTGGCAGCCAGAGGTCAGCCTCTTGACCGTTCGGTTGCCGCGGATGGAACCATCACGGATATCTACTCGGCGGACGGCTTGAAGATCACCAGCTTCCAGCCACCCCCTGGACCGGACGGGAAACTGAGCAGACCAGTCGATTTGGCGGCACGGCAAGCCGATTTGGTCGTGAAGTCCCATTATGTTTATTCGCCGGACGGAATCCTTCGGAAGATACTTTTGGATCTGCCAAGCATCGGCCCGAACGGCGAAATTGTCCGTCATGTGTCCGATATGACCGGCGCGAAAATCACGATAACCGGCAGCCACAAAGTTCAACAATAAAGCTGGAACCGCCGACAGTCGCTTGCGACAGCCGCGACAGGGCGCATAGGAATTGGAGACCGATACCCGCAGCCAGCCCAAGCCCTCCCTTTGGACAAGAGTTTCAAGAGATTAGCCGCCGATGTGTGAACTGCTGGGCATGAGCGCAAGCGTGCCGACCGATATCTGTTTCAGCTTTACCGGACTGATCCGGCGCGGTGGGCACACCGGGCCGCACAAAGATGGGTGGGGTATCGCCTTCTATGACGGCAAGGGTTGCCGCACTTTTCACGACCCCGCCGCCAGCGCCCATTCGCCGATCGCCGACTTCCTGCGAGGCTATTCAATCAAGAGCGAGATCGCGATCTCCCACATTCGCCGAGCCAATCGCGGCAAGGTGGCGCTGGAGAACACCCATCCGTTCGTCCGCGAAATGTGGGGTCAGAACTGGGTCTTCGCCCATAACGGCCAGGTCGCGGGGGCCAAGCACCTGACGCTCAGCCACTATCGGCCCGTCGGCAGCACTGACAGCGAACATGTCTTCTGCTGGATGCTGGGCCGGTTGCGGGATCGTTGGACATCACCGCCGGCGGAACGAACTCTGCGCGGAGCGATCGCCGAACTGGTCGCGGCGGCCGGCGCGCAAGGTGTGTTCAATATGCTGCTGTCCAACGGCAGGTCGCTCTACTGCCATCGCAGCACCAACCTGGTCTGGCTGACGCGTCGAGCGCCGTTCAAGGCCGCGACGCTGGTCGACGAGGATTTGACTGTCGACTTCGCCAAGCACACGACGCCGTCCGATGTGGTGACGATCGTCGCCACTCGCCCACTCACCAGCGACGAACCCTGGGAGTCCGTGCCCAAAGGCAGGCTCGTGACCTTCCGTGACGGTGAGATCAAAGGTCTTTAGCGCCGAGATCGTTACAGATATAGAAACCCCACCCGCCAGCCGTTCGAGGTTCTATGTCAAAGCTGCCGGATTTCGAAGGGTTGGCGATCTTCGCCAAGGTCGTGGAGCTGCGCTCTTTCTCCGCCGCGGCGAACGAGCTGGCCCTGTCCAAGGCGACGGTGTCGAAAGCGGTTAGCCGCGTCGAGGAGCGGCTGGGCGCCCGCCTGTTCAACCGCACGTCGCGTCGCCTCGCGCTGACCGATGCCGGCCGGCAGCTGGCCGAGCGCGCGGCCGAGATCCTGGCGGCCGGCGAAGCGGCAGAGAGTGAGGCGCTGGCGATGACCGCAACGCCACGCGGGCTAGTGCGTCTGGCGGCGCCGATGTCGTTCGGCCTGCGCGAGGTCACGCCGCTTCTGCCTGAGTTCTTCGAAGCCTATCCCGAAGTGTCGGTCGAACTGCATTTGAGCGACGCGCAGGTCGATCTGATCGGCGAGGGATTCGATATCGCCGTCCGCATTGCAGCGCTGCCGGACTCGTCGCTGGTGGCGCGCCGCCTATGCCCGATGAAGGGGATGACGGTGGCGGCTCCGTCCTATCTCGAACGGCGTGGACGGCCCACCCACCCGCTGCATCTCGCCGAGCATGACTGCCTGCGCTACGCTTATCTGTCGACGCCGGACCTGTGGCGGTTCACAAACAAAGCCGGCGAGGAAGTCTCGGTCAGGCCGAATGGTCGCCTGCGCGTCAACAATGGCGACGCCATGCTGCCTGCCCTCGTTAGCGGTCTGGGCATCGCCGTTCTGCCGGAATTCATCGTCGGGGAAGCGGTCAAGGCGAAGCAACTGGAAGTGCTGATCCCGGCGTGGGCGATGTCGAACGCCGGCCTGCATCTGGTGACGCCGTCAGCGGGGCCGCGTCCGGCGCGGGTCGAGGCCTTGCTTGAGTTCCTGGCGAAGCGCCTGTCGCGTCAGCGCTGGCGCGTGCCCCAGGAACCGGCGGCATAGGCGTCGGCTTTCTTTACAAAGGCACCGCGTGCGCGGCGACGTCAAACGGCGGCGTTAAGATTTACGTAGGTTATCACATACTGGCATGGTGATTGCTTCTTGAATGGGGAGATGGGCAGCGGCGCCGGCAAATGCACCCCGTTAGATGCAGAGCCTGTCGGGTGGAGAGTACAATGCGTGCAATGAAATTACTGTTCGTGGCCCTTTTGCTGGTGACCTCCGTGCCAGCCGGCGCCGTGACAATCGGTGCGAGCCAAAACCTGGGTGCCGTGCCGTTCGCCGCCGGCACCGGGTTGCTCGGCAGCTATTACAAATTCGGTTCCAGTAGCAATATCGGCACGCTGGCCAACGCCAACCAGTTGATCACCTCATCGAGCGGGCCGACGGCCACCTTCACGACGACGACGGTTTGCTTCCCCAATTGCGCCGACTCCAGCATTAACGACACGTCGTCGCTGTCGACCCTGCTGAACGGCCATGTGAGCGATTTTTCCTATACCGCCCCAGGCAACACCGTGACCGCGGTCGACCATTCGGCGATCAAGCTGACCGGCTATATCGCGATCACCCAGGTCGGCACCTACAACTTTGCCATCGGTTCCGATGACGGGTCGTCTCTGACGATCGGCGGGGTCAATGTCATCAACAACGACAACGACCACGGCTATCAGGTCAGCGGCGGTCAGGCGACATTCACCCAGACGGGTCTCTACGCGATCAGCCTGATGTATTTCGAGGACAGCGGGTCCACCGGTTTCGAGTTCTTCGGCAGCGCCCCGAACGGAACCTGCATCGCCGGCAAGAGTGGCGCCAACTGCGCGACGGGCGGATCGAACGCGAGCAGCGTGTTCTATTCTTCGCTGCCGACCTCGGCCGTGCCGGAACCGGCATCGATCATAATCTTCGGCGCGGGCTTGGCAGGGATCGCGATCTTCGCGCGCCGCCGCATCGCTCTCTGACGTCATAAGGCGACCCAGCCGCACGCGCCGCCCGAGCTGGACGGGACGTGCGGCATTTTCGCCATGCCCTTTACGCGGCATGCTGGAATCGGGTTTGTGAGGCGCCTATTTCTTAACCGCCGGCCAACGCCGGAAACGGAGAGCATATGCGTATCGACGCCATCGCCATCGGCAACAATCCGCCCGAAGACGTCAATGTCATCATCGAAGTCGAGATCGGCGGCGAGCCGATCAAATACGAGATGGACAAGGAAGCCGGCACGCTGTTCGTCGACCGGTTCCTGCATACGCCCATGCGTTACCCGGGTAATTACGGCTTCGTCCCCCACACCTTGTCGGAGGATGGCGATCCGATCGACGTTCTGGTGGCCAATACCCGCCCGATCGTTCCCGGCGCAGTCATCAATGTGCGGCCGGTCGGCGTGCTGCGGATGGTCGATAACGCCGGCGGTGACGAGAAGATCATCGCCGTGCCATCGCCCAAGCTGACCAAGCGCTATATCGACATTCATAACTATACAGACCTGCCCGACATCTCGATCGCGCAGATCCAGCACTTCTTCGAGCATTACAAAGACCTGGAAGAAGGCAAGTGGGTGAAGCTGGATGGCTGGGGCGACGCCGACGAAGCCAAGCGCATGATCACAGAGGCGATCGAGCGCGAGAAGCAGCGCAAGGCAGCGAAATAAGGCCATGACCGGTCGCGCGACGCTTTCCCAGCTGATCGCGGACGCGCGCCGCGCCGTTGTATTCACCGGCGCCGGCATCTCCACCGAATCCGGCATTCCGGACTTCCGCAGCCCGGGCGGTGTGTGGAGCCGGATGAAGCCGATCTATTACCAGGAATTCCTTCACAACGAGGATAAGAGACGGGAGGCTTGGCAACGCGCGTTCAACGGCGTTGCCGGCTGGACCGGCGCGTCGCCCAATGCCGGACACCGGGCGGTCGCGCGGCTGGTCGCATCGGGCAAGGTCTCGGCGGTCATCACCCAGAACGTCGACAATCTGCACCAGGATTCCGGCGTGCCGGACGACAAGGTGCTGGAGCTGCATGGCAACGCCAGCTACGCCGCCTGCCTGTCGTGCGGGCTGAGGCACGAGCTGGACGTGTTGAAGCAGCATTTCCTCGGCACGGACGAAATTCCGACCTGCAGCGCCTGCGGCGAACTGGTGAAGGTGGCGACGATCTCCTTCGGCCAGCCGATGCCGGTTTCAGTCATGCAGCGCGCAGAAGTGGAAACGCTGGCTTGCGACCTGTTCATCGTGCTGGGCTCGTCGCTGGTGGTCTATCCGGCGGCGGGCTTTCCACTGATGGCCAAGCGCAACGGCGCCAAGCTGGCCATCGTCAACCGCGAGCCGACCGAGCAAGACGGTTTCGCGGACCTGGTGCTGAACGAAGAAATCGGCCCGTTGCTGACCGCGATTGCGTCCCTGACCTAAAGCTCGACCAGCTCGTCGGGTATCTGGCTCGCCTGTCCCGGTTGGGGCGGGAAGGCCTGCGCGAGAATATGCGCGCAACTGTCCGCGGCGTTCACGAACGCTTCGGCGACGCGCCCCTCTGCGAAACAGGCCCGGAATTCGGCTATGACCGGCGCCCAAAGCGCCTCTGGCAGCTTTTCGGCGACTGCGTCGTCGACCAGGATTTCGACGGAGCGCTCGACCGACGAGGCAAAGACCAGGACAGCATTCCTGAGATGCGGCTGCTTGAGGCCGATGCTGGCATAGTGCAGCCGGGCAAGCCGCCACGCCGCCTTGCGCTTTACGGCAGCCGGTATCAGGGCAAAGCGCAACGGCAACCACTGCATCGCCGCAACGGCGGCGAAGAACACGCTGGCTTGCCCGAAGAAGAGTGTCTGGGCGTCGAGGTCTGTCGGAATGGCGACCGCGATGCCGCCTGCGATGAGCGCCAGCAGGGCCGGATAGATCAGCGCGAAGGCGCCGTAGTGGCTGCTGCTGTGGGCCAGCACCAGCCGAAGCTCAACCGAAGTGATCTGCTCCGCCTTGGCTACGGCTTGCGCGACCAGGGCGCGGTCGGCATCTGTGAGCGCTACCATGAGCCGGATGCCCCGCCGCCGCCGCCCGAACCGCCGCCGCCGGAGAATCCCCCACCGTCAAAGCCGCCGCCGGAATAGCCGCCCCCGCGGCTGCTCCAGCTGGAGGCGATCAAGAACGGCAGGATCGCCGAACCGCCGCCGCCTCGGCTTCGTCGCGCCAGCCAGAAGAACAGCGCGAAGATGAAAAAGGTCAGGAAGATCGCGAATGGCGAACCATGATCCTGCTGCTGCTTGCGGTGGTGCTGTTGCGGTGCCTGTGCGGGCGCCAGATCGTCGCCCAGCGTCCTTAATATCTGCTCGGCACCGAGCACGATGCCGCCCTGCAGGTCGCTTTCCTGGAAGCGCGGTTTGATGATGCCGTTGATGATTGTCGAGCTGATCGCATCGGTGAGATCGCCCTCAAGACCGTAGCCGACCTCGATGCGCATCTTCCGCTCGTTCGGCGCGACCAGCAGGATGGCGCCGGTATTCTTGCCCTTCTGGCCGATACCCCAACTGCGCAGCAGGCCGACACCATAGTCCTCGATCGACCGCCCCTGCAGAGACTTTACGACCGCTACGACGACCTGTTGGCCCGTGCGCTGCTCGTGCGCCGCCAACTCGTTCGTCAGCCGTTCGTCGGCTTCGCCCGACAGCACGCCGACCTCGTCGACGACGCGCCCGGTCAGCGGCGGGAAACTGATATCGGCCGCAAAGGCCCCCGTTGTGGGAAATAGGGTCGCACCGGCCAGCAGTGCGACCGCGACCAGAAGGGTTTTAATCAAAACTTGACCTTCGGCGCGTCCTGCGCCTCCGCCGAGATGGTGAAAGTCTCCTTCACCTTGGCGTCCGGATAGAGCATCGCGGCAATCCAGCGGCTCGGCACGCTGCGCAGGTTTGTATTATAGGCCTGCACGGCTTGAATGTAGTCACGACGCGCTACAGCGATACGGTTTTCGGTACCCTCAAGCTGCGATTGCAGCGCCAGAAAGTTCTGGTTGGATTTTAGGTCGGGGTATTTCTCGGACACCGCAAGCAGTCGCGACAGAGCGCCTTTCAGCTGTGCCTGGTTCTGTTCAAACTGCTTGAATGCCTCCGGGTTGGTCAGGATATCCGGCGGCAGTACGGTCTGCGTCGCCTTGGCCCGCGCCTCGGTCACCTTGACCAGGGTGTCCTGCTCCTGCGCGGCATAGCCTTTGACGGTTTCGACCAAATTCGGGATCAAGTCGCTGCGCCTTTGGTACTGGTTCAGCACCTCACTCCAATCGGCCTTAACCTGCTCGTCGAGGCGCGGCACATCGTTGACGCCGCATGCCGAAAGCGCAACCGCAAGGAACAGGCCGGCGAACACGACCCTGGCACGAGAAAACGAAGCACGCATTGATTTCATCCCTTTCAGACAATTGTCCGTTTGGTCGTCGACGAGATTACAGATGGGCGCATCTTCGTAAAATCACAGATATAACGCCGTCGTCCGACCATGCGGTCGTTCAGCGATCACTTTCCCGCCGCATAACCGCGCCCAATCGGCGCGGGTCACGTCACGCGCGCGGAGCGTGCTTCGCGAGTATGCGCTGCAGCGTCCGGCGATGCATTTTCAGCCGCCGCGCCGTCTCCGAAACGTTACGTCCGCACTGTTCGAACACGCGCTGGATGTGCTCCCAGCGGACACGATCGGCGGGCATCGGGTTTTCCGGCGGCGGCGGCAGCGAGGCGCGCAGCGGGTCGGCCCGCAAAGCGGCCTCGACGGCGTCGGCGTCGGCCGGCTTCGACAGATAGTCGAGCGCGCCGGCCTTCACGGCGGCAACGGCGGTCGCGATATTGCCGTAGGCGGTCAACATCACGATCCGGCATTCGGACCGCGCCTCACGCAACACCGCCACGATATCAAGGCCGCTGCCATCGGCGAGCCGCAGATCGAGCACGGCATGGGTCGGCTTCAGCCGTTGGACGACTGCTGCGCCCTCGGCGATCCCGCCGGCGGTTTCGACATAGAAGCCGCGCCGTTCCATCGCCCGGGCAAGCCGCAGGCGAAACGGTTCGTCATCATCGACGATCAGAAGTCGGTTGGTATCCGGCACGCCGGCCGTTGGCCGATCGGTCATAGCGGAGTCCTGCATTCTTATATCCTCCGGGCATTCTGCCCTTTTGGGCCCCGGCTCGCCCTACGGTCTGTAGACCCTAGAGGGCCAGTGCGGCGCGCGGCCAGATGATCATAATGCCCGCGCCCTGCAAAGCCCCCTCCATGCCGTTCTCGAATGTGAGCTCGGCGCCGGTGCGTTCCAAAAGCGTCTGGGCAATGAAAATCCCAAGTCCCAGATGCTCATGTTCTTCGCCACGCTGCGATAAATACGGCTCTCCGAGGCGACCGAGCAAGCCCGGCAAGAAACCAGGGCCGTCATCGCTGACAATTATCTTGATCCGTTCGGCGTCCGTTTCGATGCTGACTGCCACCGCCGTGGTCGCGAACTGCATGGCATTTTGCAGGATATTGCCCAGCCCGTGCATCAATTCCGGCGTGCGCCTGAGGATCGGCGGCGCGCTGCCCGGGGCGGTGTAGGTATCGACCTGCAGCCGGATTCCCGGCATCCGGTGCGGCGCGGCGGCATCCTCCACCAGCTGCTCGAGCGGCAAACGATCGAACGGCGGTTCCTCCGCATCCTCCGGCTTGCGCGCCAGTTCGGCGAGGATACTGCGGCAGCGTTCGCACTGGCTCTGGATCAGCGCCACGTCCTCAGCGAAGGGGCTGTCGGGCGGCAGATCGCGGCCCAGCTCCTTGGCGACGACGGTGATGGTGGAGAGCGGAGTGCCCAGCTCATGGGCTGCCGCAGCGGCCAGCGTCCCAAGCGCCGTCAGCTGCTGCGCTCGGGCCAAAGTCAGCTGGGTTTCGGCCAGCGCCTCGGAAATCCGCCGCGCCTCGCCGGCAACGCTCCAGTTGTAGATGGCGATGAAACCGCAAGCGAGCGTGAGGGCGATCCACATGCCGAGCTGATAGAGCTCGGGCAATCTCGGCGCCGCGACCGGACCGCCCCAGGGCAGTCCATAGGGTGAGGCGAACAGGGCGGCGAGGCAGAAGATCGCGAGCAATGTCAGCATGAACGAGTAATCCCGCCCCAGCACCGCGGCGGCGACGGCGATCGGCCCCAGAACGAGAAGCGCGAAAGGATTGGTCAGGCCGCCGGTCAAGAACAGAAGCGCGGAGAGCTGCAGTATGTCGAAGGCGAGATAGAGCGCGACCGCGCGGTCGGAGAGCGCGCGCCCCCGCCGCATGATCGTGCCGATCAGATTGACCGCCACGGCCAGCGCAATGATCGAGAGCACCGACGAAAGCTGCATCGGGAAGCCGAACCCAATGGCGACGACAGAAACGGTCACCAATTGCCCGATGATGACGATCCAGCGCACCAGCACGAGCGTGCGCAGACTGACCCGCCCGGACTGCCACATGCCGGACGGGCGCGGGGTAACGGGTGCGGAATAGTATTGTTCTGCGGTCATGCCGGTACACTAGCTCTACGCGGCACGGACCGCCATATTGCGACCAATGCCACCTGAATCCGCAGATTCCGTCGTCGATGTCCGTGCGCTGACCAAGCGTTTCGGCAACAGCACAGCGGTGGACGGCATATCATTCCGGATCGGGCAAGGTTCCGTCACCGGCCTGCTGGGCGGCAACGGCGCGGGGAAGACGACGACGATCGCCATGCTGCTCGGCTTGCTGGTCCCGACATCCGGCTCGATCGCCATCCTCGGCACCGACATGGTGCGCCATCGCCACAGCGCGCTCCAGGAGATGAATTTCGCCTCGCCCTATATCGATCTGCCGCATCGCCTGACGGTTACCGAAAACCTGACGGTCTATGCCGGCCTTTATTCGGTGCGGCATCCCAAGGCGCGCATCGCGGAATTGGCCGAGGCGCTCGATTTCGCCGATTTCCTGAAGCGCGACTACGGCAGCCTCTCGGCCGGTCAGAAGACGCGGATCGCACTGGCAAAGGCGCTGATCAATCAACCCCGACTGCTGCTGCTCGATGAACCGACAGCCTCGCTCGACCCCGACAGTGCGGATCGTATCCGCCAATATCTGCAGGAATATGCCCGGGAAAGCGGCGCCACAATGCTGATCGCCTCACACAATATGATCGAGGTCGAGCGGCTGTGCGGCGACATCCTGATGATGCGGCGCGGCCATATCGTCGATCGCGGCACGCCGGCCGGCCTCATCGCGAAATATGGGCGGGAAACACTGGAAGAGGTCTTCCTCGACATCGCCCGCGCCGAGCCGACAGCGCCGGACGAAATCGAAAGAGCGCCATGAGCGGCCGCCGCATCTGGGCGATGGCCACGCGCTACTGGTATCTGTTGCGCCGGTCGGTTCCGCGCCTGCTGGATTTGTTCTACGGCCCCGCGGTCAACATCCTCCTATGGGGTTTTGTCAGCCAATCCCTGCAAAACAACAGCAGCGGCGCCGCCAAGATCGGTGCGGCGCTGCTGGCCGGCATGCTGCTGTGGGACGTGATGTTCCGTTCGCAACTCGGCGTGTCGGTCGGTTTCCTGGAGGAGGTCTGGTCTCGTAATCTGGGTCACATGTTCGTCAGCCCGCTCAGGTCCCACGAATGGCTGCTGTCGTTGATGGGCGTCAGCCTGCTGCGAACCGCAGCCGGCCTGGCGCCGGCCGTTCTGATCGCCTGGTTCATGTACGGATTCTCGCTGTTCGACCTCGGCCTGCCGCTGGCTGGTTTCCTGGCCAACCTGATGATCATGGGCTGGTGGGTTGCGATGCTGATCGTTGCGGGCATCTTGCGCTGGGGCCAGGGCGCGGAAAACCTGGCCTGGGCGGCCGTGTTCGTGATCTCGCCCATCAGTGCAATCTATTATCCGGTGTCGGTCCTGCCGCACTGGCTTCAGCCGGTCGCGCTTTCAATCCCGGCTGCTCATGTATTCGAGGGAATGCGGGGCGTCATTAGCGATCATGTATTCCGCACCGACGACCTCATGGATGCGTTCGGCTTGAACCTCGTCTATCTGGCGCTATCGAGCCTGGTCTTCCTGCTCGCTTTTCAAAACGCCCGCGCCCGCGGTGCGCTATTGCAGCTCGGCGAATAATCAGCCGGGATAGAGCGTTTTCAACCCAAGCAGCGCCTGCACGCCGGTAACCGGCGGATCGGCTTCGGTCGCCAGGATGGCGGGCGCCGTGCCTGCCGAAAACCGGCAATGATCCAGCGCATCGGTGCGCAGCGCCCGCGCGACGAATGCCGCCGCCTCGGCCGCCGCGCCATCCAGCACGACCGGAATGCGGGCCAGCCGCGCCGCCAGGATCAGACCCAACAGGGCCGCGATATCGGGACCGCCGAGCGCCGCGAGCAATTGGAGTGGATCGTCCAGCAAGCCGTGCCGTGCGACTGCGGCGGCAATCCGCACGCCATCGCCAGACGACTCAAGACCGATCTCGTCACCAGAGAGCGCCTGAACCAGTGCCCGCCCCGCCAGATCCGCGCCGTGCCCAAGCGCTGAGCAGACCAGCACGTCGATCCCCGGCTCGACCGCCATCATGCCGTAAGCCGCGGCGCGGCAAACCTCGGCCTCATCCATGGCGGGTGCGCTACGCGAATCCCGCGTAGGCCGATCGAGCGCCAGATCGTAGAGCCTGAGATCGCTGTCGGCCGCGCCCGCGAGATCCTGCACCGGGCCGCCGGAGACGAACTGCTCGACGATTTGCGCCATACCGGCGCCATCGCCGCCGAGCAGGTCAACGGCGATGCCGTGGGTCGCCGCGAACACGACGATGCGCGGATGGGTGATGCCGGCTTCCGGCTTGTCCTGGACCGCCCTTACCCAAGTTTCCAGGTCGCCGCCGGTCCCGGCCAGGAAGGGCAGCAATTGCGCAACGGCGCGGATTTCATCGAAAGAAGCGGCGGGCGTGGGCATCGGCAACGAACCTGGAGCGACGTGGGGCGGCAACTTCTATACGGAATCTCGCCATCGCCAAATTTGCGGGGTCAAATTTGCCGAATTTTACGGAAATTCACGCGTCTCACGCTGTGACAGTATGGGAGCAATGCAACATAAGGACTTTACCGGCCTAGACCGAGGCACCAACTTCGGTTGCTGCGCTGCGTCAAAGGATTGATTCGTCCGGCGCTTTGCGAGTGGGGGTGCCGTGCTCTATCAACTCTACGAGTTCAATTATAACGCTGCTCAACCTTTGCACTTCTTCGCCAAGGCCCTCCAGACAGCCCTCCAGAACCCTTTCTTTCCCGGTGCCCAAACCGAATTCGGACGCCTGATCGGCGCCTCGGCGGAGATGATCGAGCGCAGCACGCGCCGCTTCGGCAAGCCGGAATTCGGCATCACGGATACCGTCATCGCCGGTGAACCGGTCGCGGTGAGCGAAGAGATCGTGCTGAACAAGCCGTTCTGCCAGCTCCGCCATTTCGTGCGCGACACCGACCGGGACGATCCCCGCGTCCTTGTCGTCGCCCCGATGTCGGGCCATCACGCGACGCTGCTGCGCGGCACGGTGAAGGCGCTGCTGCCGCATCACGATTGCTACATCACCGATTGGGTGGACGCGAAGCATGTGCCGCTCAGCGAGGGCACATTCAGCTTCGACGATTATGTCCATTACGTCGTCGCCTTCCTGCGCCATCTCGGCCCCAACACGCATGTGCTGGCAGTTTGCCAGCCGGCCGTGCCGGTGATGGCCGCCGTCTCGCTGATGGCGTCGGCGAACGATCCCGCACAGCCCTTGACCATGACGCTGATGGGCGGCCCGATCGATACGCGCGCGGCGGAAACGGCGGTTACCAAACTGGCCGACAACAAGCCGATTTCCTGGTTCGAGAACACGGTGATTCACACCGTCCCATTCACCTATCCGGGCGCCGGGCGGCTGGTTTATCCGGGCTTCCTTCAGCTGACCGGCTTTATGCAGATGAATCTCGACCGCCACATGGATGCCCATGCGAAGCTGTTCAACCACCTGATCCGGGGCGACGGCGAAAGCGCCGACGCCACCAAGCGTTTCTATGACGAATATATGTCGGTCATCGACCTGGCGTCGGAATTCTATCTGGAAACCGTCGAACAGGTGTTTCAAAAGCATCTGCTGCCGCGCGGATTGATGCGTGTCGGAGGCGAGCCGATCGAACCGCAGGCTATCCGCAAGACAGCGTTGCTGACAGTCGAGGGCGAACTGGACGATATCTCCGCGCCCGGCCAGACCTTGGCCGCGCACACCCTGTGCAGCGGGTTGAAGGCGGAACAGAAGTCCAGCATGCTCCAGGCTGGAGTCGGCCATTACGGCATCTTCAACGGCAAGCGCTGGCGCGAGAACATCATGCCCGTGGTACGCAACTGGATCCGGCAGCACGACAAGGGACATAGCGCGGTCCCCAAGGTCGACCTCAAGGTCGTCCCGTCGGTCCGGGCCGCCTGAGGCGTCCATTCTTTTCCGGACCGGTTTCGGTAAACCGGGCAGCCGCGGCTCGACCGAGCTGCTCGACCCGCCCTTCCCGCTGGCGGTCCCCATCGAATTCCGTCGCAGCGTCCGCGCGCGCAGGCTGAGCTTGCGCGTCGACAATGCGCGCCAGCGCGTCGTGCTGGTGGCGCCCGCAGCACTTGCTCGTCGCCATGCCATGGACTTCCTTATTCGCCACCAAGGCTGGCTGAACACGCGGCTGGCGCAGCTGCCGGCGGCGCAACCTTTCGCTGACGGCGCCACCGTGCCCATCTTGGGCGAACCGCATGTCATCCACGGCGATGCCACCAGGTTGCGTGGGCTCGTGTCACGCGGGGCCGGCGTCGTCACCGTTCCGGGAGCACCCGACCACCTAGGGCGGAAGCTGACGGATTTCCTGAAGAAAGAGGCGAAGCGCGAGATCGAGACGCGCGCCAACGCCAAGGCCACAGCGATCGGCAAACGGATCGCCGGCTTGTCGCTGCGCGATACACGCTCGCGCTGGGGCAGTTGCAGCACGCGCGGCCGCCTGGCTTTCTCGTGGCGTCTGATACTCGCGCCGGAATGGGTGCTGGACTATGTCGTCGCGCACGAAGTCGCGCACTTGAAGGAGATGAATCACGGCCCGCGCTTCTGGTCGCTGTGCGCCGATCTGACGGAGACGGACCCCAAAGCGGCCCGTGCCTGGCTGAAACAGCACGGCGGGACGCTGCACGCCTACGGGTAAGAGGTGCTCGCCCAACGCGACGAAGCAACCCAGAGTCCGAAGACCCCGGATTGCTTCTCCTCGCTCACAGTGGCGGCTGGGAGTCCGCCAAAGAGGCCGAGCGAACCTGTCTCACAAACTCTTGACCTTCTTATAAATTCTTGAATTGGGCCCTCAGGACCTCATCCGGCGAGGTGACGCTGCGCTCCAGCTTGACCATGCGGTCGTCGATCTCGCGGAAGCGCCGCGTCAGACCGCTGACGGTGTCGGCCGGGCGCCGGTTGACTGAGCGCCAGAACGCTTCGTCGGCGGAATCCTTGAACAGGTGGGCCGGCTTGGGATGCAGCAGAATGGCGAGCACGACATAGCCGACGACGACAGGGCCGAAGAAGCCGACGCAGGCGAGGACGACGAGCGCGATGCGCAGGCCGCGCCGATTGACCCCGAAATAATCCGCCAGACCGGCGCAGACGCCGGCGATGCGGGCGTTCTTGGGATCGCGATAGAGGCCAGTCGGGCCTGGACCGAAAGCAGCCTGCGCATCCGCTGTCGAGGACTTGTCGTTCATAGCGCGTACTTTCTGTTTTCCTCGGCGGTCATCAGCGCGCGCTCAAGGTTGCACACGCGCTGCTCAAGCCGATCGATCGATTCCCGCAGATCCTTGGCCAGATCGGCAGCGACGCTCTTCGACATCTCGATCTTGGCGTTGGTGTTGTGCCATTTGGTGATGAAGGCGCCGAGGATGGCGATGACTGGGATCCAAACCCAGATCGTCGCGGGATTGAACAGGTAATACATGGACCACCTATGGCGGCGGGTTTAGCGGTAGTAGCGCCAGGCCCGGTTGGAGACGTAGAGATCGCGAAGCGGGCGTGAAGGCATCAGGAATGCCAGCACGGCGTACACGACCAGGGCGGTCAACGGATGCGCGGCGAGCGCAAAGAGAACGAAGACCACGCGGATGACGCCCACCGAGACGCCGAAGCGTTCGCTCAGGCCGGCGGCGACGCCGGCGATCCAGCCGTGGGTCGGTTCACGATACAGTCCGTAGCGATTATTCATGATTTCCTCTGTGTGTCAGACCCGAGCGCCCGCTCGAGATTGTCCAGCCGCTCTTCCATCCGGCGGGCGGCATCCCACAAATCGGTCAACAGTTTTTCGTCCTGGGCAGCGAGGCCCCGGGAGGCCCGCCAGCGTGACCCGTAGTGGAGGAACATCCACATGGGCACGACGAATGCGATGAAGACCAGTGCTATTGCGTTCCAATCGATGTCGGACATCGGTGTGTGCTTCCGGCTTGTTAACGCCAAGTTTGAATTCTAGCGCGATCATCCCTCGAGATCGCGGGCTGTTTATCAGCCCTCGGCCTTCGACAGCTTCGCCCGCATCGCAGCCAGCTCCTCGTCGACCTGATGGTCGGTCTGAAGGGCGGCGATCTCGTCCGACAGGCTGGGCCCCCGACCGTGGTCGAAAACCTCAACCTTGCCTTCCAGATGATCGAGCGTCCGCTCCATCGCCTCCATCCTGCCAAGCGCGCCGACCAGACGATTGTCATGCGTGGCACGGCGTGCCTGAAGGCGGGACGTCGCTGTCTTGTGACGCGAGATCATCACGGCCTCGCGCTTGCGCGCGTCGTCCAACTTGGCCTGCAGGCGGGCAATGTCCTCACCCTGCTGTTCCAAGCCCTTGTTGATTTCGTCCAGATGCTTGGTTTCGGCGTCGACGGCTTCGGCGACCCGCGTCTTGGCGACCAGAGCGGCCCGCGCCAGGTCCTCGCGGCCCTTGCTCATGGCCAACTCGGCCTTGGCCTGCCAGTCGTCCCGCTCGGCGGTCAGCCGGGCGATCTGCCGTTCGGCTTCCTTCCGGTCGGCGATGATGCGGACCGCATCGGACCGGACCTCGACCAGCGTGTCCTCCATCTCCTGGATGATGAGGCGGATGATCTTTTCCGGATCCTCGGCCTTGTCGAGGAGCGAGTTGATGTTCGAGTTAACGATGTCGCTCAGACGCGAGAAAATGCCCATGACATTTGTCCTAAAAATGGTCTACGCCATCTTCTAAGCACGTTGCGTGCCAACTTTAGTCCGGCAAGCCACTCACAATCCAATAAATTCATAATAACGTTTCCATTACAATAGCTTATATCTATTCTGCCGGCAGTCGACCTGGCAGACTCGGCGGGTCTGAAACCGCGACACTCCCCGATCGACAAGATTGTGATAACATTTTCCCTTAAGTCGGTAAGAGAATCTGTTAAATAAGCGAATGCCTCCGTCGCGTCCGAATCAATCCATGCTGGGTTCGGCCACCGTGTTCCTGGATATGCTGGAGCAGGTGTCGAACGTCGCACCGCTGAACCGCCCCGTGCTTGTGATCGGCGAGCGCGGTACCGGCAAAGAGCAGATATCAGGCCGCCTTCACTATCTGTCGTCCCGCTGGGAGCGGCCGTTCCTGACGCTGAACTGCGCGGCATTGGGCGAATCCGTGTTGGAAGCGGAGCTGTTCGGCCACGAAGCCGGCGCCTTTACCGGCGCGGTCCGCCGCCGCGAGGGCTACTTCGAACGCGCCGATAGCGGCACGCTGTTCCTCGACGAGATCGCATCGGCCTCACCGGCGGTGCAAGAGAAGATCCTGCGCGTGGTCGAATATGGCGAGTTCCAACGCCTTGGCTCCAGCGCGACAGTCAAGGTCGATGTCCGCTTGGTGGCCGCGACCAATGTCGACCTTCCGAGGGAAGCCGAAAAGGGTAAGTTCCGCGCCGACTTGCTGGATCGGCTGGCGTTCGATGTCGTGACTGTGCCGCCCCTGCGCGAGCGCCCAGGCGACGTGCTGATGCTCGCCCGGCATTTTGGCCTCGCGATGGCGCAGGAGTTAAAGCGGCAGGTGTTTGCCGGGTTCACGTCGCGTGCCGAGCGCATCCTGGAAAACCACGGCTGGCCGGGCAATGTCCGCGAATTGAAGAACGTGGTGGAGCGCGCGGTCTATCGTGCCGATGACCCGGAATCACCGATCGACCGCATCATCCTGGACCCGTTCGAATCGCCGTTCCGGCCACGCAGCGCGCCAACAGCACGCGGTATCCAGAGCAATGGCTCCGATGTACCCAGCGCGCCCCGGCCACCGTCCGAGCCCTACGATTTCTTCGCCCACATCGCCGCAGCCGAGCAGGCCGCATTGCGCATTGCGCTGGAATGCTGTGGCGGCAACCAGAAGAAAACGGCCGTCCATCTGGGCATGGCCTATCACCAATTGCGGAACCTTCTGCGCAAACATGGAATGCTTTCGGGGTCCACCGCAAATTCGCCGCAAAGCGACGACATGATCGATGAGGACGAGCAAAGCGAATAAGCTGAAAGCATGAAAGACTACTACGGCGACTCGGAAGAGGACCGGTCCGACAAGCGGCGGCGGCGGCGCGGTAAACACCACCCTATTCTCCGCTTCATCGTCAAATGGACGATCGTCGCCACCATCTGGGGCATCGCCGGTCTCGGTATCCTGTTGGCTATCTATGCCTCGGACCTGCCGGACGTGCATCAGGTCGCAGGCCTGAAGAAACGCCCCGGCATCACGCTGCTGGCGGTCGACGGGTCCGTCCTTACCCGGTCCGGCGATCTATACGGCAACACGCTCGCAGTATCGGAACTGCCGCCCAACCTGGTTCACGCGGTTGTCGCGATCGAGGACCGGCGTTTCTATCATCATTTCGGTGTCGACCCGATCGGCCTCACCCGGGCACTTGTCACCAATGCCCGCTCCGGCGCAACCGTGCAGGGCGGCTCGACGCTAACGCAGCAGCTTGCCAAGAACATGTTCCTGACGCCTCAGCGCAGCTTCAAGCGCAAGCTGCAGGAGGCTCTGCTCGCGCTCCAGCTCGAGCGGTATTACACCAAGGACCAGATTCTGACCGGCTACCTGAACCGCGTCTATCTGGGTGCCGGCGCATTCGGCGTAGACGCGGCGGCCAAGACCTATTTCGGCAAGCCGGCGACGGAGCTCACCCTCCAGGAATCGGCGATCATCGCAGGCCTGTTGAAGGCACCGTCCAAATACTCGCCCGCAACCGACATGAAGGCGGCGCTCGACCGGGCGCAGCTCGTCCTCCAGGCAATGCACGAGGAGGGCTATATTACCGACCAGCAGCTGGTCGAAGCCCTGTCAGCCGGTCCGCCTGAGATGCACCGGCCATCGATCACCAAGAACGCGCACTACATCGCCGATTGGGCGGTCCAGCAGGCGCAGGGCTATATCGGCCAGATCGATCGCGACGTCATCGTCCACACCACGATCGATCCACGACTGCAGATGCTGGCCGAAGCCAAGATCGAGGACACGCTGTCCGGCCCCGCCGTGAAGCTGAAGGCCAGCCAAGGCGCGCTGGTATCCATGTCCCCCGATGGCGCTGTCCGCGCGATGGTGGGCGGCCGGGATTACGCCGACAGCCAATTCAACCGCGCGACCCAGGGCGAACGCCAGCCGGGATCGTCCTTCAAGCCCTTCGTCTATCTGGCGGCGATCGAAAGCGGCCTCAGGCCCGACAGCCTTGTCGACGACAGTCCGATCCATATGGGCAACTGGTCGCCGGAGAATTTCGAGCCCGGCTTCCACGGCCAAGTGCCCGCACGGCAGGCGCTGGCCGAATCGATCAACACCGCTGCAGTGCGCGTGCTGGACTTCGCCGGCATCGACCATGTGCGGGGCATCGCCCGCAGGCTGGGCATCAGCGAACCGATCCCGCGCGACCTATCCATCGCGCTCGGCACCAGCGACGTAACGCTGCTGGAGATGACCGGCGCCTATGCCGCCTTCGCCAACGGCGGAACGGGCGTCATCCCTTACGTCATCGATCGCGTGACCGACGCCAGTGGCAAGCTGCTCTATCAGCGCCAAGGCGCCGGCCTGGGTGAAGTCACCGCGCCGAGCAACGTCGCCGAGCTGGTCAGCATGATGACTGAAGTCATCGAGTACGGCACCGGCAAAGCGGCTAAACTCGACCGGCCCGCGGCCGGCAAGACCGGTACCAGCCAGGATTACCGCAATGCCTGGTTCATCGGCTTCACCGCCGATCTGGTCACCGGCGTGTGGTTCGGCAATGATGACAACAGCTCGATGAAGCGGGTGACCGGGGGCATGCTGCCGGCCAGGACCTGGCACGAATTCATGATGGGCGCCGAGGCCGGCCGGCCGCCCCGCGAATTGATCGCGCTCAGCCACTATGCCGCCGAGCCGGTGGCTGTCAGCGATCCGGCGCCTGGTCAGCCGATATCCCCTGGCCTGCTGCCGACCGCCGCGCCGCCACCGCCCGACGACGGCGAAGGCATGATCGGACGCTTGCTGAAGAGCCTTGCCGGGGGATAAATCCGCGCCTGATGATTGCTGCGGCAAGACCCACACCGGCTGTCCTTTTTACGCACGCGCAAATCGTACGCGTGATGTGGGGCATCGGACTCTGCATCTTCCTGTCGGCGCTGGACCAGACGATCGTCGTACCCAGCGTTCCGGCGATGGCCGCCGACCTGAGCGGTTTCGGGCAGCTCGCCTGGATCGTCTCGGTCTATCTGCTCACGTCGACAGCCGCGACCCCAATCCTGGGCAAGCTCAGCGACCTTTATGGCCGCCGGGCGACGATGTTGACCTCGATTGCGATCTTCACCGCGGCCTCGGTGCTGTGCGCGTTCTCGGCGACGTTACCGGAAATGGTTCTGTCTCGCGGCCTGCAGGGCATTGGTGGTGCCGGCCTTATCGCGATGGCGCACGCGACCATGGCAGACGTGGCCTCACCGCGCGAACGGGGACGCTACCAAGTCTATCTCAGCGGCACCTGGGGTGCAGCCAGCATCGTCGGTCCGACGCTCGGTGGATATTTGACCGACCATCTTTCGTGGCGGGCGATCTTCTGGATTAACCTGCCGCTCGGCCTGCTTGCCTTCGCGTTGACGCTGCAGACCCTCGCGATCCTGCCGCGTCGCGCGCGCGACTCCGCGCCAATCGACCTTCCAGGCGCTGTACTGCTGGTCACTGCAGTGAGCGCCGGCTTGCTGCTGCTGGGTTGGGGCGGCAACGAATATGGTTGGACGTCGCTCATGATCCTGAGCCTCGGCACGGTGGCGACCATCGCTCTGCTGCTGCTCACGATCGTCGAGCGTGCGCGCCCGGACCCGCTGCTGCCAGGCCGGCTGTTCGTCAATCCGGTCGTCCGCTCGGGCTTCGCGCTCTCGTTCTGCAATGCAGTCTGTATGATGGGCACGACTTTCTTGCTGCCGCTTTATTTTCAGTTCTTGCGCGGAGCCGATGCCTCATCTTCCGGCATCAGGCTGATGCCGTTTTTGTTCGCGTTTGTGGTGCTGTCCTATGTCGGCGGTCGCCTGGCACGGCGGCTGGGGCGGACCAAATGGCTGATGGCGGTTGCTTCCGCCGTCACCGGCATCGGCCTCGTGCTGATGGCGACAACCGATGAGACGACAAGCGTCCTGGTTTCGACGGCCTATATTTCGGTCGTCGGCGGCGGGATCGGGCTTATTCAACCCTGCATCACGATGACCGTCCAGAATGCGGTGGAGATTCGCGATCTCGGCATCGCGACCAGCGGCACGCTGCTCTTCCGCATGATCGGCGGCGCGTTCGGCGCGACCTTGGTGGGCACGATGGTCGTCACGATGTTCAATGCAGGCATGGAACGACTAGGTGTCTCGTCCGGCGCCACGTTGGCGACCATCCGCGCCGCGCGCGAACATCTCGGCGGAGCCGCCGCGTCGTCGCCGGCAGCGATCGAGCAGGTGCTGGACATAAGCTTTCACTTCGCGTTCCTGGGGTGTGCGGCAGCTGCCGGTATTGGCCTGCTGATTGCGCTGGCCGCTAAGGATCCGGTACTGCGCACAACTGTTCATTCGACAGCCGACGATGGAGAAACGAGATGAAGCCTTTGGACTCGAACGAGCGCGCCGCCGCTTTGGCCGAACTCCCGCTGTGGAAACTCCAGAGCGGTCGCGATGCCATCGAACGCAGCATCAGGTTCCCGGATTTCAGTACGGCCTGGGGATTCATGAACCGCGTCGCGCTTGCCGCGGAGGCGGCAGACCACCATCCGGAATGGTTCAACGTCTACAACAAGGTCGACATCGTGCTGTCGACTCATGACGCCGGCGGCCTTACGGGACGGGACCTCGCGTTGGCAAAGAAAATCGACAGATATGCCAAAGACAGCGGCGCAGATTAATCCAATTCAGCAGCCTGCGCGTCGAATTCTCTGTTACAGCGAACAAATTATCAGACCACCCTTGCGTCTATATCGGTCGAAAGCGGCGAACCTTTTGCCGCTTTCGACGTTATGTTTGAGCAAGGGACGGCGAATATCGCGGCGACCAACCGTTAAGCGGCGGTTTTATAGAGTTTTCGGATTGCAGCATGAGTACTCAATTGATGGGCGACACCGTGGCGCATGTGCAGGCAACCGAAAACCGAACCGTCGCCAAAGATCACGCGGATTCCGATTCATTCACGGATCTGTGGCTGACGCATCATCTGACCCAGCTTTACGGCCAGGTGGCGAACGAGCCCCTTCCCGACGAACTGCTGGCGCGGTTGGAAGCTCGCTTCGGCTGACCGACCCCGAAGGCCGATCCGCGACTTGCCTAGGCAGCGCTCCGCCGCATCAGGCGCGCCCAAACCTCGGTCAACGCGCCGATCAGCGTCGCGATCTCTGCGTCGCCATGCAGCGGCGTGGGCGTCAAGCGCAGGCGCTCGGTGCCACGCGGCACCGTCGGGTAATTGATCGGCTGAACGTAAATATTGTGCCGATCCAGAAGCTCGTCGGTGATCGCCTTGCAGCGACGTGGGTCTCCGACCAGGACCGGCACGATATGGCTTTTGGAATCCATCACCGGCAGGCCAGCCTCCTTGAGGGCGGCCTTGAGCTTTGCCGCATGCTCCTGCTGCAACCTGCGTTCTTCGCCCGACTGTTTCAGATGCCGCACGCTGGCCAGCGCCCCGGCCGCGACCACGGGTGGCATCGCTGTCGTGAAGATGAAGCCCGGCGCATAGCCGCGCACGAAATCGACCAAAGCGGACGAGGCGGTGATGTAACCGCCGACGACACCATAGGCCTTGCCCAGCGTGCCCTCGATAATGTCGATCTTGTCGGCGAGCCCTTCGCGCTCCGAGATGCCACCGCCACGCGCGCCGTACATGCCGACCGCATGAACCTCGTCCAGATAAGTGAGCGCGCCATACTGCTTGGCGATGTCGACGATCTGGTCGATTGGCGCGATGTCTCCGTCCATCGAATAGACCGATTCAAAAGCGATGATCTTCGGCTTGGCCGGGTCGCTTTCGACCAGCAGCGCTTCCAGATGTTGCACGTCGTTATGCCGGAAGACGCGCTTCTCAGCCCCGCTGTTGCGGATGCCGTTGATCATCGACGCATGGTTGTCGGCGTCGGAAAAGACGACGCAGCCAGGCAGCATCTTGGCAACCGTGCCCAGCGTCGCTTCGTTCGAGACATAGCCGGACGTAAAGAGCAGAGCCGCTTCCTTGCCGTGCAGATCCGCCAACTCGCGCTCAAGCTCGATATGATAGATCGTGTTGCCGGAAATGTTGCGGGTGCCGCCGGCACCAGCGCCGCTGCGATCCAGCGCGCCATGCATCGCCTCGAGCACAACGGGGTGATGCCCCATCGCCAGATAGTCGTTGGAGCACCAAATGGTGACTTCATGCTCCGCGCCGTTCCGGTGCAGACGCGCCTTGGGGAAGATGCCTACGCGGCGTTCCAGTTCCGCGAAGACACGGTACCGCCCCTCGTCCCGGAGAGCTGAAACCCTCTCGGAAAAGAAACCTTCGTAATCCATTCGAACGCTCGGACCTTCCCCTAATGAAAGCCGCCACCAGTCAACACTGGTCCCACGTGTAACGCAACCCTTCAGCACTCCCACTGATGTGCATCAACGTCGCAGTGGGCGGAAAGCGCCAATTTGTCATCTGAATTGGCCAAGCGACGACGGAAGCGCAAGGGTATTTTTCTGAATCATTACAGCATCTTCGATGATACGCCTGTCCGCCACACATGTGGTAAGTCCGATGTTCCGGACTCAAAAATGTCCCACTAGTTATTGTTAAATAATGATTTTCCTGAAAGCATGGATTTCTTGCGTTCGGCGCAATGTCGTGTCAGAAGGGGATATTGACTTGTTTGCATGGAGCGACTCATGGGTCGGTCTTGGGGTTCGAACAGCACGATGACGGCGCGCACGGGATTGGCTATC
>DATJHU010000087.1:0-21122 GCA_035493715.1 Alphaproteobacteria bacterium
GATTTGGAGAAGCTGTTCACGAAGCCTTTTACCGCGCCGTAATGGACGATCTGCTGCGAGGCCTCGCCCAGCAGGCCGGAGTTGGAGGAGATGTTGATCACGCTGCCGGCGCTGCGCGACAGCATGTCGTGCGCCACCGCCTGTGTGCAGTTGATGACGCCGTCCTCGTTCAGCTTCCGCTCCCAGTCGCGCGTCTCGGATGTCATGTCCTCGAACGGACCTTGCGCCGCGACGCCGCCGGCATTGTTCACCAGCACGTCGACCAAGCCGAATTTCTCGTGCGCGACCGCCACCATGGCGTCGACGCTCTTGCGGTCGGTCACGTCGGTCTTCACCGACAGGATCGTGCCCTTCAGGCCCTCGGCCTTGGCGGCATCCTCGATCTGCTTGCCGATGGTCATGTCGCGGGAGGCATTGATCACGTTGCAGCCTTCGCGCGCGAACTCCGTCAGAAGTCCGCGGCCGATGCCGCCCGACCCGCCGGTGACGATGACGGTTTTACCTGCGAGTCCGAGATCCATTGTGCTTCCCCTTTATCGATCGACTTATTGCCGACCTTATAAAGCGGAAAGCTCAGTCTTTGCCCAGGACCTTCTTGGCCCGAAGCGTCTCTATCCGCGCAGGGTCGCGCCGGTCTCCTTACCGGCGGCGGCGATGATCTTGGCGGCGATTGCCTCGATCTCGACGTCGGTCAGCGTGCGCTCCACCGGCTGAAGCGTAACCTCGATGGCCAGCGACTTGTTGCCTTCGCCGACGCCGGGCCCGGTATAGACATCGAACAGACGGGCATCGACGATCATCGCCTTGTCGGCGCCGCGCACGGCACGGATCAGCTTCTCGGCCGGTACGTCGGCCGCGACGATGAAGGCGAAATCGCGTTTCAACGGCTGGAATGCCGACAGCACCAATTGCGGCCGTCCGGTGCCTTTGCTGCGCGGCAGCGGCACAGCGGCCAGATCGACAGTGAAGCCGACGCACGGCCCGTCGAAGCCGATCGCATCCAATATGTCTGGATGCAGCGCCCCGAACGTGCCAAGCACCGTCGGGCCAAGCTTGATCAACCCGCCCTGGCCGGGATGCAGCCAGAGGGGCGGATTGGCATCCACCTGCAGCTTGCTCGTGTCCATGCCCAGCGACGCGAGCAGCGCCAGCGCGTCGGCCTTGGCGTCGAACGCATCGACCGCCTTGGGCTTGCCGGTCCAATGCCGCCCGGAGCTGAGGCCGGTGCGGATACCCGTCGCAATCGTGGCTTGACCGGTCTCGCTGAACACCGGCCCGACCTCGAACAAGGCGACGTCGCCGAAACCGCGCGCCGCGTTGCGAACGGCCGCGTGGATCAGGTTGGGCAGGATCGACGGGCGCATCACCGACAGGTCGGCGCTGATCGGGTTGACCAGCTCCAGGCTGTCCGGCGCGCCGAACAGGCGGGCGATCTTGCCGTCCATGAAGGACCAGGTGACCGCCTCTTCCAGACCGCGGCTGGCCAGCAGGCGCTTGGCCCACGCCACCCGGCGCTGCGCGGCGTCGACCGCAGGCTGCGCGATGGCGACGGTGCGGGGCAGGTGGGTCTCGGGGATCTTGTCGTATCCCTCGATGCGCAGCACCTCTTCGACGATGTCGGCTTCGCCTTCGACATCGGCCCGCCACGAGGGCGGTGTCACCGTGAAGCCGGCCGGATGGATTTCCGTCGCGAAGCCGAGCGCGTTCAGAATTTCCTGCTGCCGTTCCGGCGTCACGCCGACCCCACCCAGCGTGGCGACGCGGGTCGGGCGATGCTCGATGGTCCGCCGCCATTCCGGCGCCGCACCGTTGACGATCGTTTCGGCCGCCTCGCCTCCGCACAGGTCCAGGATCATGCGCGTCGCCGCCTCGAGCCCGTCGAACAGCCCGTCCGGGTCCAGGCCGCGTTCGAAGCGATAGCGTGCGTCGGAATTGACCTGCAGCTCGCGGCCGGTCTCGGCGGTGCGCTTCGGGTCGAAATAGGCGCATTCCAGGATGATGCGATGCGTCTCCGCCGAGCAGCCGGTCCGCTCGCCCCCCATGATGCCGCCCAGACTTTCCGGGCCTTCCGCGTCGGCGATCACCGTCATGCCTTCGGACAAGGTGTAGGTCTTGCCGTTCAGCGCCTCGATGGTCTCGCCGTCGCGCGCGGAGCGTATGGTCAGCGTACTGCCGGCGATCTTGTCGACGTCGAACACGTGCAGCGGCCGGCAGCGGTCGAAGGTGAAGTAATTGGTGATGTCGACCAAGGCCGAAATCGGACGCAAGCCGATGGCGGTCAGCCGGGCCTGGAGCCAGGCGGGGCTTGGGCCATTTTTGACGTTCTTGATCGCGCGCCCCAGGAATATCGGGCAGGCGTCGGTCGCCTCCAGCACGATGTGGCCCTGCGACTTGAACGTGCCCGGCACCGGTGTCGTGTCGATCGGCTTCAGCGCACCCAGCCCGGCGGCGGCCAGGTCGCGGGCGATGCCGCGCACGCCGGCGCAGTCGGCTCGGTTCGGCGTCAGGTTGATCTCGATCACCGGATCGTCGACACCAAGCAACGGTGCGATCGGCTGGCCGGGGACCGCCGCCGCGGGCAGTTCCATGATGCCGTCATGGTCCTCGCCGAGCTTCAGCTCGCGGGTCGAGCACAGCATGCCGTTGGAGGTGACGCCACGGATCGCCCCGACCTTCAGCGTCTCGCCGGAGGCCGGGATGATGGTCCCGGGCGCGGCGAAGGCAGTCTTCAGCCCGGCCCGCGCGTTGGGCGCGCCGCAGACGACTTCGACCAAGGCATCCTTGCCAACATTGACCTGGCAGACGCGCAGGCGGTCGGCGTTGGGATGCTGAACCGCCTCGACGATCTCGCCGACCACGAAGGACGCAAGCGGCGCCGACCGATCCTCGATGCCTTCGACCTCAAGTCCGATGCGGGTGAGGGTGACCGCGATCTCGTCCAGCGAGGCGGCGGTGTCCAAATGGTCCTTCAACCAGGAAAGCGTGAACTTCATGTGCGCGTCCTCCTCAGCGGTTCAGCCCGAGCCCGAGGCTCGGCTGGTCGAGGAAGGAGAAGCCGTAATGCTTGATCCAGCGCAGGTCGGCGTCAAAGAAGGTGCGCAGGTCCGGGATGCCATATTTCAGCATCGCAATGCGCTCGATCCCCATGCCGAAGGCGAAGCCCTGGTAACGGGTGGAATCGATGCCGCACATTTCCAGCACCTTGGGATGCACCATTCCGCAGCCCAGGATCTCCAGCCAGTCGCCGTGATTGCCGAGCTTCAACTGCCCGCCCTTGCGCGAGCAGCCGATATCAACCTCCGCCGAGGGCTCGGTGAAGGGGAAGAAGCTGGGGCGGAAGCGCAGCGGCAGGTCGTCGATCTGGAAGAAGGCGCGCAGGAACTCGGTCAGGCAGCCGCGCAGATGGCCCATATGGGTCGCCTCGTCGATGACCAGCCCCTCGACCTGATGGAACATCGGCGTGTGGGTCATGTCGTAGTCGGAACGATAGGTCCGGCCCGGCGCGATAATGCGGATCGGCGGCTTCTGGCTCAGCATCGTGCGCACCTGCACCGGGGAGGTGTGGGTGCGCAGCACGCGCGCGGCGCCGTCGGCGGCCGGCGGCAGATAGAAGGTGTCGTGCATCTGCCGCGCCGGATGCTCCGGCGGGATGTTCAGCGCAGTGAAATTGTTGAAATCGCTCTCGATCTCCGGGCCTTCGGCAACGGTGAAGCCCATCTCGGCGAAAATCTGGATCAGCTCCTCGATGGTCTGGCTGATCGGATGGATATGGCCCTCGGCCTCGGGGCGGACCGGCAGTGTGACATCGATCCGCTCGGCCGCGAGCTTCGCCGTGCGGGCGGCTTTGCCGAGTTCCGCCTGGCGCGCGGCGATCGCTTCGGCCACGGCGTTCTTCAGCTCGTTGTTGGCTTGGCCGACCTCGCGCCGCAGCTCCGGGGCGACCTGGCCAAGGCTCGCCATGCGCAGCGTAATGACGCCCTTCTTGCCCAGCGTTTCGACGCGCAGCTGCTCCAGCGTCGCCTCGTCGCTTGTAGCCGCGATCTTTGCCAGGAGTTCGGCGCGCAAAGCGCCCAGATCATCTGTATCGGTCATTGTCTGCTACCGCTTATTCACGTCGGCGAAAGACACGAAAAAAGGGGCCGTCGCAAGAGCGGCCCCTTTTCCCGAATACTATGCTTTGAAAATTAGGCTGCCTGAGCCGCCGCTTGGCTCAGCGCCGCCTTGGCCTGCTCAACCAAGAGCCTAAACGAATCCGGCTCCTGCGCCGCGATGTCGGCCAGGACCTTGCGGTCCACCTCGATGGCGGCCTTCTTCAAGCCGTCCATGAACTGAGAATAGGTCAGGCCGTTCAGACGTGCGCCGGCATTGATGCGCTGAATCCAGAGGCCCCGGAATTCGCGCTTCTTGTTGCGGCGGTCGCGATAGGCATATTGCAGCCCCTTCTCGACCTTCTCGATCGCAACGCGATAAGCCTTGGACCCACGGCCGCGGTAACCCTTGGCGAGATCCAGAACCTTCTTATGACGAGCATGGGTGGTAACACCCCGTTTTACGCGTGCCATGTTTCATGCCCTCCTTATGCCAGCCAATAACGCTTGACCTTGTACGCATCGGACTCCACCAGGATGTGGTTTCCTTTGTTGCGTACCTTGGCCGACTTGCGCTTGCTGACCATGCGGTGAGCGGAATAGGCGCCCTTGAATTTCACCTTGCCAGTGGCGGTGAGCGAGAAGCGCTTTTTGGCGCCGCTCTTGGACTTCATTTTAGGCATTTTCGATCCCTGATGGATGGACGCCCCGAAAGGCGCGGAAAGGATGGTTGGGCATGCCATTGTTGGGATAAACCCGGCCTCGCCACCCGAAGGGCGCGCTTATACACGGGATGCGGGGACTGGGCAAGGTGGGCGGTATCGCGGGTGTAGAGCCGCCACTGGCCAATGCAATCATCACTCTTTATCGTGCGCCAACCAATCAAGCCACAGGGGATAGAGTGATGGTCACGGCGCGGGATTTGTCGAAAATGTCGGCGGAGCGGATCAAGGCGCATGACCGCGACGGCTGGATCGCCTTGTTCGCCGACGACGCGCTGGTACAAGACCCGGTCGGTCCCTCGATGTTCGATCCGGAGGGCAAGGGCCATCACGGCAAGGCCGGCGTCACTCATTTCTATGACACCGCGATCGCGCCGAACAAGGACGTGACGTTTGAAGTACACCAGTCGCATCTTTGTGGCGACGAGGTGGCGAATGTCGTCACGCTGCACATCACCCAGGCGAGCGGCACCCAGTTCGCGCTGCCCTGCGTCATTTGCTACAAGGCGACCCCCGACGGAAAGATCGCCTCGCTGCGCGCTTTCTGGGAAACCGGAAACATCCCAGGGTTCTAAACCCCATCCCTACCAGCCGGCGAACAGCCATTGCTGGAAGGTCATCTTGGCGAAGCCCAGGTGATAGATCGCGCTGGGCAGCCAACTATACATCCTGAGCACGCCGTGGCCGGTCGCGAGCGCAAGTGAAAGCGCCAGCGGCTTGGCCTCGGGCCAGCTATGCGGCATCGTCTGGCCGGCGAGTATCGTCTGCCAGGCGGGCACGGCCAGGATCACGCCGAGCGTGATGCCGATGGTGATATAGGTCCGAATCCAGCCGAAATTTCTCATGGCTACGATATAACGTAGATCAAACAGCGATGCGATGTTGTTCGTGCGATTCTTTGGCGTGCACCCAGTCGTCCGACTGCATCTCGATCAGGCGGCTCGCCGTCCGTTCGAATTCCTTGGCGTGCAGGCCGGTTGCATAGAGCTGTTCCGCCGGCGCGTCGGCGCTGGCGATCAGCCGCGTGCCGGCATCGTACAGCACGTCGATCAACGTGATCAGCCGCCGCGCCTCGTTGCGCTGATCGGCCGCCAGGCGCGGAATTCCGGACAGGATCACCGTGTCGTAGGACTGGGTCAGCGCAAGGTAATCGGCCGCCGAGCGCGCCTCGCTGATCAGGTCTGACGCGTCGAACCAGGCAACCTTGGGGCCGGCGCGCGGTATGTCCAGCCGCCGTTCGCCCGGCACGGCGATTGCCGCGTGATGCGGCGCGGCGCCGGCCGCGAGATCCTCGAAGATGCGGGCAAGCTCGGCTTCAGCCGCATCGTCCGCCGGGGTCAGGTAGACCTTGCGCCCATGCAGGCGGCCGAGACGGTGGTCGTCAGGCCCGGCGACCTCCAGTACATCCACGGTCTGCTTCAGCAGCGCGATAAAAGGCAGGAACAGCGCCCGTTGCAACCCGCCGGCATAGAGATCGTCCGGCGCAGTGTTGGAAGTGGAGACCATCACGATTCCGCCGGCGAAGAGGCTGGTGAACAGGCGGCCCAGAACCATCGCGTCGGCGATGTCCGTCACCTGGAATTCGTCGAAACATAGCAGGCGGGTTTCGCCGACAATTTCGCGCGCCAGCACGTCCACGGCGTCGCCATGGCCTTGCGCGCGGAGCGCATGCAGCCGACCGTGAACCTCCAGCATGAACGCGGCGAAATGGACCCGGCGTTTCTTCGGTTCGGCCGCGGAATCGTAGAACAGATCCATCAGCATGGTCTTGCCGCGCCCGACCGGACCCCAGAGATAGAGGCTACGCGGGACAGCTTGCTTCTCGGCGAACAGCCGCGCCAGCAGGCCGCGTGGCGCCGGCTTGGCCGCCAGCTCTCGCCACAGAGCGTCCAAGCGTTCGGCTGCGCGCTGTTGTGCGCCATCGGGTTGGAGTGTGCCCGAGGCTATACGCTGGTGATAGGCGGAGAGCGGACTCTCGGAATAACTCATCGATTCCGCGATGCAGCAATCAGGATTGTGCTGTTCCTATCGGAAACAGCCAGGGGAGGCAAATGCCTACCGGAACGCGGCTAGCCTGCTCGCTCGGCCTACGCCTTATCTGCGATAGGCAGGATGTATAGCTCCCGAACCAGCGTGATCGCCACGGCCGCCAGAGGGGCCGCGAGCGCGAAGCCGAGGCCGCCGGCCAGGGCGCCAAGGCAAAGCTGCGCAACCAGGGTCAGCGCCGGCGGCAGGGCGATGATGCGCTGTTCCAGCAGCGGCGTGATCAGGTATCCCTCAACGATCTGCACCACGGTTATCAGCGCCAGCGTCATGAGGAACGCCGTGCCGCCCTCCGGTATGGCCATCAGCAGGGTCGGCACGCCGGCGATGATCGGGCCGAGATTGGGAATGAAATTAACCAGACCGGTGATCAGACCCAGCAGGGGCGCAGAGGGAATACCGATGAGGGCCAGCCCAATGCCGGTTGAAACGCCGATGAGCGCCATCGCCGCCGCCTGCGCCTTGATCCAGCCGGCGAGAACCGCCTCGGCGTGGGTTAACACTGCTTCGGCTTGCGGGCGCCGGCCCGCCGGGCACAGGCGGATCAGACCGCGCCTGTAGAGATCGGGCTCGATGGCGAGGTAAATCCCCATCAATGCTGCGATGAGCAACTCCCCCAGGCCACCGATCAGGCCGCTTGCCGCCGTCGAGCCCAATCCGATCAGCCTGCCGGTCTGGTCTTCGACGATCGACTGCGCGTGGCCGGTCACATACCGGCCCCACCCATAGTGACCCAGCCATGCAGTGACCCGGCCGAGCGATTCGGGCAGCAGCCTGGTCAACTGGTCGATTTCCGCGGCCAGCGATGCGCCGGACAGCCAGATCGCGCCGCCCAGTGCTGTCACCCCGATCAGAAGCACAACTGTCAGCGCGACGCTTCGCCGCCAGCGGAGGCGCTTCTGCACGGCGTCGGCCATCGTGCGGATGCCGATGGAGATCAGGATCGCCGCGAACAGGATCAGCAGCGCGCGGCCGACCAGGGCCAGGGCGACCAATATGGCCGCCGCCAGCATCAGCTGGCGCAGCACGGATGCGGTTGTGGCGCGGGGTGCGGTCATCGGCTGGGGTGCGGGTGGCGGCGGCGTTTCTTCCATAGATGCTTCTCCTGTTCGAGCGCGACCAGCAGGACCAGCGCAACCGCCGCGGTGACGGCGAGATCGTCGGCATGCAGGGGGCCGAAATGGAACAGGTCGCGGGCCGCCGGCAGGAACAGCACGATACCCAGCATAACCGCACAGACCGCCATGACGCCGCGAAGCGCTGTGTTGTGACGGCGGAAGGCGCCCAGCAGCGAGGCGCCGAACGCCCGGTTGGCGAAGACGAGCGCGAAATTGGCCAGAACCAGAGTGACGAAGGTGAGTGCCCGCACCTCGGTTTCGGGCATGCCGCGACCGAGCGCGATCAGATAGGTGACGGCGACGAAGGCAAAAGCGAGCGCGCCCTGGAACAGGCTGCTTGCGATCATGCCGCGGGAAAAGAGGCGAGCCTTCGGGTTGCGCGGCGGCCGGCGCATCACGTCGTCCTCCTCGTCTTCGGCCTCGAACACGATCGAGCAGACAGGGTCGATCACCATCTCCAAAAAGGCGATGTTCAGCGGCGTGAAGATGATCGGCAGGCCGAGCATCAGCGGCAACAGCGCCAGCCCACCGATCGGCACATGCACCGCCAGGATATAGGCCATCGCCTTGCGCAGGTTGTCGTAGATCCTGCGGCCCAGCCGGATGGTGCGCACGATCGAGCCGAAATCGTCGTCGAGCAGAACGATCGACGAGGCTTCGCGCGCCACGTCGGTGCCGCGCTTGCCCATGGCGATGCCGATGTCCGCGGCCTTCAGCGACGGCGCATCGTTGATTCCGTCGCCTGTCATCGCCACGACTGCGCCCGCCGCCTTCAGCGCCTCGACGATCCTCAGCTTCTGCGTCGGCAGGATGCGGGCGAAGACCGAGACTTCGCCGATGCGCAGTGCCAGCTGAGCGTCATCGAGCGCCTCCAGTTCCGGGCCCGTCATCACGTGTTCCGCGTCGATGCCCGCCGCGCGTGCGATCGCCTGCGCCGTGGCGGGGTAGTCGCCGGTGATCATGACGACCCGGATACCGGCGGACCGGCAATCGCGCACGGCATCGGGAACCGATGCGCGCAGCGGATCGACCAGCCCGACCAGTCCCAGCAGCGTGAAGGCGAAGTCGCGCGGCGTGTCGGGCAGGGGCTGGTTGGGCTCGCAGGTGGCCTGTGCCACGGCCAGGACCCGCATGCCGTCGCCGGCCATGCCGTCAGCGGCGGCACGCAGCTCGGTGCGGGCGGATTCGTCCAGCCGGCAAAGTTCGGCGACCGCCTCCACGGCGCCTTTGACTGCGACGGTTATCTCACCGTCTGGCGCGGTCCAAACCTGGGTGACCGCAAGCAGTCCAGGAGCGATTCCCCAGCCATGTGCTAGGGTAAGGCCGGTCTGGCGCGTCAACCCTGCCTTCCCGGCCAGATCGTGAAACGCGCGCTCCATCGGATCGATTGCGTCGGGCGCGCTGGCCAGAACGCCGAACCGGAGCAGTTCCGCGAACGCCGGAGCCGGGCTGGCCAGCGCGTCCGCGCGCAGCGTCTCCTCGGCCACTGTCAATGCGGCGATCGACATGCGGTTTTCCGTGAGGGTGCCGGTCTTGTCCGTGCACAGAACGGTGGCCGCGCCCAACGTCTCGATCGCGGAAGCCCGCCGGGTGAGTACCCGAGCCTGCGAGATACGCCACGCGCCCATGACCATGAAGACGGTCAGCACCAGCGGAAACTCTTCCGGCAACATCGACATCTCGAGCGCAATCCCTGCCAGCAGGGCATGAAGCCAGGAACCGCGCAGCAGGCCGTAAAGTACGACCGCCGCCACGCTGACCGTCAGCCCGACCAGGGCCACGGTGCGCACCAGGCGGCGCGTTTCCACCGTCAGACGCGGCGCGACGGTTTCGATGCCGACCAGCGCCTCGCCGATGCGGCCGATCTCGCTGCGCGGACCCGTCGCCGTGACAACGGCACGTCCCTGTCCGCGTACCGCGAGTGTGCCGGAAAAGACGTGCGGCCGATCCTCGCCGCCCGGTACCGCCGCCGACATGTCGTCCGCCGCCGCGCGTTTGCGCACCGGCACCGATTCGCCGGTCAGGGCGGATTCGTCCACGATCAAATCGATGGCTTCGGTCAGCAGGGCATCCGCTGGCACGCGGTCGCCTTCGCCCAGAATCAACGTGTCGCCGCGCACGACATCGCATCCCGCGATCCGTTGCATCGTGCCGTCGCGGATCACCAGCGCCCGCGGACTGGCGACATCGCGGAGCGCCTCGAGCACATGCTCGCTGCGGCTTTCCTGAACGATGGCGATCAGCACCGAAACGCTGGCGAACGCGAAAAGGACGATGGCCTCCAGCCGATCGCCCAACACCAGATAGACCGCGCCGGCGCCTAGCAGCAGCGCGAACATCGGCTCGCGCACGACTTCTAGCGCGATGCGCAGAAACCCGCGGCTACCCCTGCGCGGCAGGGCATTGGGACCCTCGTCCTTGAGGCGTCGTGTCGCCTCCGCCGTCGTGAGGCCACCGTTGTCCGCCGGGATCGCGACCACTCAATTCTCCCTGTGAGGCAGCGCAATTGCCGCGGAGGATCCACGATAAGCGAAATGCCGGGCGGCCGGATGACCTGAGTCAAGTGCCGCGCGACCTAAGCCACCGAAATTCCCCCATTCGCGCTGACAACCTGCCCGGTGATGTGGCTAGCCAGGGGACTGGCCAGGAAGGCGATGATCGGGGCTACGTTCTCCGGCACCGGCACGCCCAGGCGGGCGCGGGCCTCGGCCTTCTGGAACAGCTTGCGGCTGAATTCGCCGGCCATCACCGCGTCGTAGGTCTTGGTGTTGCGGGTGATCGACGGGGTCACGACATTGGCGCGGATGTTCTGGCGCGCCAGCTCCACCGCCAGCGTTTTCACGAACATCGCGTTGCCGGCAAAGGCGGCACCGATGACGGACTCGCCGGGCGTCGCCAGCTTGGCCGCGTCGGACGCGACTGAAACGATGGCGCCGCCGCCGGCCGTCAGCATTTTCGGGATCGCTGCGTGGGCGCAGCGCATCAGGCTGATCAGCTTACCCTCCAGCGTGCGTTGCCAGTCGGCCGGATCGATATTCACGAACAGATCGGGCGGCCCGCCGCCGGTCGCGGTGTGGACCAGAATATCCAGCCGGGGGATGGCGGCGAACATCCGGTCGATGTCATCCTGCACGGCATAATCGGCGGCGATGAAGCGGATGTCGCAGCCGGGGGCGCGTTCGGCAATGCGCGCGGCCTGCGCCTGCCCGGTAGCTTCATCGCGGCCGTTCAGGATCACAGAGGTCGCGCCGCAGCGGGCGAAAACCTCAGCGGTCGCCAGCCCGATGCCGGAGGTCGAGCCGGTGACGAGCGCGACCTTGCCGGTGAACAGGTCGGGCGCGAAAGCCGGGTAGGGGCTCATCGCGCGAGCGTGCCGCCATCGACGGCCAGCGGGTGGCCGGTGATGAAGGTGGCGCGCTCCGAGCACAGGAACAGCACCGCGTCGGCGATCTCCTTGGGCTCACCGATTCGGCGCATCGGGTGAAGCTTCGCGATCAGCTTGGCGTTCTCCGGGTTGCGCGCGGTCACGCTCTGCACCATCGGCGTGTCGATCGCGCCAGGGCATACGCAGTTCACACGAATGCCTTGGGTCGCATAAGCCATCGCCACGTTCTTCGTGATGCCGACCACCGCGTGCTTGGAGCCGTTATAGGACGGGTGGCCCGATCCGGTCAGGCCGGCGACCGAGGCGGCGTTGACGATGGCCCCGCCGGTGCCCTGTTTAAGCATCTGCGCGACCTCGTATTTCATCGAATAGAAAACGCCGGCGCAGTTGATAGCGAAGGTGTCGTTGAAGATCGCGCTGTCCCAGAATTCGTCGGGGGTCGCGCTGCCGGAGATGCCGGCGGCGTTGAAGGCATGGTCCAGCCGGCCGAAATGACCGACCGTAGTCTCGACGACAGCTTTCACCGCCGCCTCATCCCGGACATCGCCATGGATATAGATCGCCTCGCCGCCGGCTTCCTGGATCATTTTCACCGTCGCGCGGCCATTGTCGTCGGCGATGTCGTCGATCGCCACCTTGGCCCCAGCCTCAGCAAAGGCGATCGCCGTCGCGCGGCCAAGCCCGCTTCCACCGCCGGTCACCAGCGCCACTTTGCCCGCGAATTCCCGCTCAGCCATCTGCTTCCCCTTCTTGTGCGCGACTCGAAAAACGGTCCGGGCTTCAGCCCCGCCGATAAGCGGACCGATAGCCGTTCGCAGATTACGCAGATTCTCGCAGATTTAAGAATGTCGCTTTTGGTCACGAAAATGAAACTTATTGGGTAATCCGAACAGGTGCGATTGCGGTTAGTTGCGTCCCATCGAACGGCGAAACCCCAGCTATTCCGCCTTTGCGCGAGCCTCGATGGCACAAGAACACTACATTGACCGTTCGGAAAACAGCGCGCGGCCCGACCTCGGGACTTCGATGCGCGACAATTCATTCAGGGGACACCCATGACAATTTATGCCGGCCCTGTCTTCGCCATGGCGAAGGAACAGTTCGGTACGATCGCGGATCATCTGAACATCCCGCTCGATGAGCGCGATCGGCTTCTTTATCCCAAACGCGCGATCACCGTTTCGATCCCGATCCATATGGATGACGGATCGACCGCTGTCTTCGAAGGCTACCGGGTCCAGCATCATCTGACGCTGGGGCCGACGAAGGGCGGGGTGCGCTTCGCCCCCAATGTCGATATCGGCGAGGTCGGCGCTCTGTCGGTCTGGATGAGCTGGAAATGCGCGCTCGCCGGCTTGCCCTATGGCGGGGCCAAGGGTGGCGTCGCCTGCGACCCGCAGAAGCTGTCGAAGCGCGAACTGGAAGCCGTGTCCCGCCGCTACATGCAGGAGATGATCCCGTTCGTCGGCCCGCATACCGACATCATGGCGCCCGACATGGGGACCAACGAACAGGTTATGGCCTGGTTCATGGATACCTACTCCACCAATATCGGCCACTCGGTGGCGGAGATCGTGACCGGCAAGCCGGTTGCGATCGGCGGCACGGTCGGGCGTCGCGAGGCGACCGGCCGGGGCGTCGTCTATCTTGTCGAGCGTGCGCTCGCCCAGTTGAAGATCAAGGCGGCGGGCACCACCGCCATCGTCCAGGGCTACGGCAATGTCGGCAGCGTCACCGCGCTCAATCTCGCGCGGCGAACCGGCTCGACCGTCCTTGGCGTCAGCGATCACACTGCCGCCTATTACGATCCCAAGGGCCTGGACCTGGAAGCCATCGAGCGCCACGTTGCCACGAGTGGCGGGGTGTTGGCCGGTTTTTCGAACCAGCTGTCCATCGATCCCGGCGAGATGATCGAGCAGAAATGCGACATCCTGGTGCCGGCGGCTGTTGAGCAGGTGATCACCGGCGATAATGCCGGGCGCCTCAAGTGCCGCATCCTGGCAGAGGGCGCCAACGGCCCGACGACGCCGGAGGCCGACCGCATCCTGGATCAGCGCCGCGATGAGGTCTTCATCATCCCGGACATTCTCTGCAATTCGGGCGGCGTCATCGTCTCCTATTTCGAATGGGTGCAGGATCTGCAGCAGCTGTTCTGGGCGGAGACCGAGGTCAACGACAAGCTGTACCGCCTGCTGGAAATGGCCTTCAGCCAGGTTATAAAGCGTGCCGCGGCCGAGAATATCTCCAACCGCACCGCCGCCATGGCGATCGGCGTGGAAAAGGTACGCGACGGGAAGCGGCTGAGGGGGCTGTTTCCGTAAAAGCCCTCAATCCCATTCAGGATTTAACGCTGCGGACGCAGAGAGGCGCGGAGTGATGTCGTTTGACCTCAGCGTGCTCTGCGTCTCGCGGTGTCCTCAGCGTTAAAATGTGTTTCTCGCGCGCGGCTCGTCTATAACCTTCCGCGATCAATTCGAAAGGAAAACACATGAAGGCAGTGACGCTGACGGCCCCGGGCGGGCTCGACAAGCTCGTGACGGGAAACATCGCGGACGCGGCCCCGCCCAAGGCCGGGGAGATCACCGTCCGCCTTCGCGCCTCGTCGCTCAACTATCACGACTACGTCGTCGCCATCGGCCAGTTGAAGACCGCTGACAACCGCATCCCAATGTCGGACGGGGCGGGCGAGGTCGTGGCGGTGGGCGAGGGTGTCACCGAATTCGAGGTTGGGAATCATGTCACCAGCATGTTCTACCCCGACTGGCTGATGGACGAAGCCACGCCCGCCACGACCCGCAACATTCCCGGCGACACGATCGACGGCTATGCCCGCGAGTTCGTGACCGCTCCGGCCCGGGCCTTCACCAAGACGCCGCCCGGCTATACCCATGCCGAGGCGGCAACGCTCTCCTGCGCGGGGCTGACCGCGTGGCGCGGGCTGGTGGTCGCCGGCGGCGTCAAGCCGGGCGACATCGTGCTCGTCCAGGGCTCGGGCGGCGTCTCGGTCTTCGCGCTGCAATTCGCCAAGATGGCCGGCGCGACCGTGATCGCCACCTCATCATCCGACGAAAAGCTGGAGCGGCTGAAGGCGCTCGGCGCCGACCATCTGATCAACTACAAGGCTGAACCCAAATGGGGGAAGAAGGCCAAGGAGTTGACCGGCGGGCGCGGCGTCGATCATGTGCTGGAGGTCGGCGGCCCGGGAACGCTGACCCAGTCGATGTGGGCGTGCCGCATGGGTGGGCACATCGCGCTCATCGGCGTGCTGACCGGCATCTCGGGTGAGGTGCCGACCTATCTGCTGTTCTCCAGCCAGCTGCGCGTCACCGGCATCATGGTCGGCAGCCGCAAAGATCAGATCGACATGAACCGCGCCATCGCCGCGTCGGGAATGAAGCCGGTGATCGACAGCTATTTCCCGCTGGACGGTATCGCCGACGCTTTTCGTCACCAGGAATCGCAAAAGCATTTCGGCAAGATCTGCCTGGAATTCTGACGATGACGCTGCGTCCGGCGGCGGCATTGGGGCTGGTATTGGTTGCTGGGAGCGCGATGGCGCAATCGGCGCCTGAACCCAAGGTGCCGGTCGTCCATTCCGCCGCGTTGCCGGGCGTCGACATGCTGCCCACCGATCCGCGGCTTAAGCCCATCAGGGACCGACTGTGCGGCAAGAACCCTTGCCGGAACGGCGTGTCGTTCACCCTCAAGGTGTCGGGCAAGCCGGACTACACATTCAAGAACGACTTCGGCGGGCCCTATCTCTTCCAGGGCGCGATCTTCATCTTCCCCGGCGAGACCCTGCATTTCGAGGCTGAGATCGGACCGTCCGGTCTTACCGATTTGGCCTATGCCGCCCAGCCGAAGCATCCTGAGCGCGCCATTGCGGTGACTTTGGCGCAACGGCCGGATTCGGCGGGCGGTTATGCTTCGCAGTTGACAGTCGTGAACCCGTTTCCCCAGGCGCTGGCCTTCAGCGTGATGAAGGTGCAGCCGGGAGGCTCGGCCGATGTCGCGGCCGACATCTGTCCGGTATCGCCGCACGGCACCGGCCGCAAGACCTGGCAAGTACCGATCTCCGAGATCGTGATCTCGAACCTCGGCATCGTCTCGAACGACGCTGCCTATACCTGCGGCCATTGATCCTTACTTCGGATTGGCGATCGCCATGGCTTTCTGATAGGCGGGCCGCGCCTCGATGCGGGTGATATAGTCGGCGAGGTGCGGGTATGCGGCCATGTCGGTGTTCATCACCGGACTGCGCACGATGCCGAAGCAATAGGCCATCATGATGTCGGCGGCTGTGAATTCCGCGCCCGCGAAATAGGGCGTCTTGGCCAGTTCGCCGTCGATGAAGGACAGCGTCTGGGCGCCCGCTTGCCGGGCCATCCCGATCAGCGGCGAGTCCGGGTCGATGCCGGGAAAGAAGCCGCCGACGAAAAGGTTCAGGATGAAGGCGGGCATTGCCGACCCTTCGGCGAAATGCATCCATTGCAGATAGGCGCCGTAGTTGGGCGCGCCCGGCTTGACCGCAAGGCGGCCGCCGCCGGCCGTGTTGGCGATATATTCCACGATCGCGCCGGACTCGACGATCACCGTGTCGCCGTCGCGGATCATCGGCGCCTTGCCCATCGGGCTTATCGCCTTCAGTGCATCCGGCGCCCGCATCGTCGGTTCGCGGCTAAAGCGTTGCAGCTCGTAGGGCAGGCCGAGTTCTTCCAGCAGCCAGATTACCCGCTCGGAACGCGAATTCTCCAGGTGGTAAACGGTGATCATGGCAGCTCCTATTGGACGGCGATGTGTCCGGTCATGCCGAACATGTCATGCAGGAATTCGGTGCAGTCGAGTTCGTATTGCCCGGGTTTTCCGGGTACGAGGTCGATCTCCGCTTTTTGGTCCTTGGCAAGCGAAACCCCGCCTTTGACCGGAAGCGTCCCGCCGCTTCGAAAGGCGGCGTCGGCAAAGAATGCAGGGGCAGAAAAATCGTGCCGGTCGCTTCCCGTGTTGGCCAGCATGAGGCGAACCGGTTGTCCCGCTGTGAAGGTCAGCCGGCTGGGAGTGAACTCGAAATCGCTGAGACCGACATCGACCTCTTTGGCCTTGCTCCAGTCGATCGCGGCGTCGGCGGTGCGCGGTGGCGTGGCCGGCGTCTTCGACGCGCATCCGGTCAACGCAGCAACCATCACCAGCACCGCACCCTTCGATAGTCCTGTCATCGGGCTTCTTCCTCGTAGCATAGGTGTTTTCCCTTGCTTGCGCGCCCCTGGTGGCTCCGTCAATGTGGACTTTCCGCAACAGAGTCGGTTATGGCCAAGCACACTCACAACGAACGGCACTTCCTGGCTTCGGAGACGGTCCGCGATGTCGTGATCGGTATGTCCGACGGGTTGACGGTCCCGTTTGCGCTGGCGGCGGGCCTCACCGGCGCGGCCGCGGGAAGCGGCATTATCGTCACGGCAGGGCTGGCTGAGATCGCGGCCGGCGCGGTGGCCATGGGGCTCGGCGGCTATCTGGCGGCAAGAACGGATGCCGAGCATTACCGGTCGGAATACCGGCGTGAACTTCGAGAGACCGAGGAGATGCCTGACGAGGAGCGGCGCGAAGTACGCCTGATCCTCACGAACCAGGGGCTGGACGCGGCGACGGCCGATACGGTTGTTGAAGCCCTGACCCGCGATCGGCATCGCTGGGTCGATTTCATGATGCGGTTCGAGCTGGGGCTGGAAAAGCCGGATTCGTCGCGGGCGCCGGCCAGCGCGCTTACCATCGGCGCGTCCTACATCGTCGGCGGGGTGATCCCGCTGGTGTCCTACATGCTGATTGCGGAGCCGGCGCGGGCGCTCTACGCGTCGATCGTCCTGACGCTGGTGGCGCTCGCCGCCTTCGGTGGGGTCAAGGGCAGCCTGACCGGCGGCCGGCCGGTCCGTGCCGCGGTGCAGACGGTGGTTATCGGCGGGATTGCGGCGGCGGTCGCTTTCGCCATCGCACGGCTGGTATCCGGCTAGGCCTCGTTACGGAAGACCGACGTCGTCCAGCCAATCGGGGCCGGACAGAACCTCGTCCGTCATCGTCGCGATCAGCGCCTTGAAGGCCGGATCGTCGGGGTTGTTGACATCGACCTGGCCGGACGTGCTGGCGACGACCGTGCCGCCCTGGAACAGTGCCAGCTTCACCGCAACGTTATTGGGCGCCGGACGGACGTCGCCGAACCAGTTCACATTCGTGGCCAGCGCCGGCGGGTGCGCCGAAGCCGGGCGCCAATCGGCAGGACCGAAGGTCCAGACCAGGTGATCCCCGGCACATTCGGTATTGGGTTCGCAGGGCGCGTATTGCAGCGATTTGCCGCCCACCATAGTCGGCATCGCCGCCGCGACCGCCGTGGCGAGGGGCGCGCCATGCACACCGCCGACCGATCCGTCGACCTGGACCGGGACGCCCTTGGTCTGCGCGACAAGCGCAGCATCCGAGAAGCCGCCGGTCGTCGCCGTGTTGTATGTGCTGCAGGCGCCGAGCGCCAAAGCGAACGCACCGAAGCTGAGAGCGGTTGCGTAGGTCCTGAGTCGAGACATGGATTTATCCTAGGGAACGCGCAGCCACCGAACAGGCGGCAATCCCGCCTATTTCGCGCGCCGGCGGAGGCGGGTCAAGTAAGCTCGGGCATCAGTGACCGCCCGGAGGGTGCCAGCGGTGCGATTCCGCCTCCATGGCCTTCAGCAGGATTGCCCGCCCCTCGGGGCTGACGCTGGACAATTCGTCGAAGAATATCTTGTCGACAGCGGTCTGCTGCGCGTCGCGGGTCGCGCGGATGGATTCGAAAGCGCTGGCCATCGCCGCGGTGTCCAGGGGCGACACCGCGATGACTTGGCGGATGCGGATATATGCCTCGTGGACCGTGGCGTCGCCGGCTGACTGTTCGGCCGCGATCTTGTCGGTCGCGCCGCTGACGATGGCAGCGTCGGCCGGCGCCAGAGTGGGCAGCAGGGCGCGCTGCCAGGTCACCAGCGCCTGGCGTGGCGCAGGCGTGTGGTTCTGCGACGCCAAGCCCAGGATGACGCCGATCAGCACCAGATTGAGGGCGATCGAAACCGGCAGCCAACCCCAGCGACTGCGGCTCATCGGAAAGTTGCGGTCCACGCTAAAAGAGGACATCGTCCGCGCTCGTCGGCATCAGCGGAGACGCGCTCGTATCGAACCGCACCGCAGTGGGCGTGGTGAGCGCGAGGCCGATGGCGAAGCCGATCCCGGTCAGGCTCATCGCCATCGCGGCGCGCGGCAGCGGGGCCAACAATACCCGGCGAAAGCGTTCCAGCAGCGGCGGGTTTGTTTCGCGCCGCCCCACCGCCGCGATGGCCCGCCGCACTACCCGTTCGGCCTGCGCCGCGGTGATCGCCGGCCGGGTCGCGGCAAGCCCCTGCTCGACACGCTTCAGCGCGCCATAGGCATCCTGGGCGCCGCGCGACCAGACTAGAAGGTGCCGGGCGGCTTGCGCATCGGCCGCCGGCCACGCCGTAAAGTCGGTTCCCCACCGGTCGAGAAGCGTTTCGAATTCCGTGTTTTGCATTCAACGCTCCTCAAGATCGCTCGAGATGTTGCCGAGCCATTCGCGCAGGCTGCGCCGGGCCCGAAAGAGCAGGCTCTCCATCGTGCCGATCGACACATCCATCGCGATCGCGGCCTCGGCGCAGGACAGACCCTGGTCATAGCACAGCGCGATCGCCACACGCTGGCGTTCGGGCAGACGGGCGACCGCCGCGCCGATCGCCTTGCCGATCTCGCGTCCAGCCAATTGGTCGTGGGGTCCCGGTGTCGCGTCCAAAGGTTCGGCGACGGCGTCGATGGATTCGGTCGTCTTACGTCGCAGGCGGCTGATCGCCTGGTTGCTGACGATCCGGTAGAACCAGCTTGAGAAGCGCGCGGCCTCGGGATTCCAGCGATCGGCGAAGATCCACAGCCGCGTCAGGCTGTCCTGGACGATATCCTCCGCATCCGCGCTGTTCCGCACGATGCGCTGCGCCAGCGCCAGCGCCATGGTCGCGTGCCTTTCCGACAGCTCCGCGAAAGCCTGCGCGTCGCGCGCCACCACGCGCGCCATCAGTGCGCGATCGATGGCGTCGCCGCTCAGCGCGATCTCGGCTTTCGCCTCTGTTGACCGGTGTGCGGACACGGTACGGCGATCCCTGCTTGCGTTCGACAGTTTGCGCCCCAGGTTTGCGACAAGGGACATGGCCACTGCCTCCCGGGACTCCGCCGCGGAGCCGGGCGAGCAGGCGGCCGGCATCTCGGCACCGGGCATCTCCCGCCCGACGCTCAAGGTGGCAGCATAATCGTGCTTCGCCATGACGTCACTCCTTGCCCCTTCCGCCTATCGCCGGCCCTTGCAGGACTGCGTCCGATCGTTGGCATCCGTGTCCTGATAGGCGTACGTTCTGGCTCCAATAATCCCGCGCAACCGGCCCAAAATTTGGCGGTTTCTTTTGAGATTCACGGAACGTTGGCCATCCCTTCGTCGTTCCCGCAACTTATCTTGGCGGAAAATCGCCAGAAATGTGATTGAGGAACAGTGATGACCGGAAACAATGGAAAGAACCCCGGTCAGCGTATTCTCGTCGTGGAAGACGAGGTTTTGATTAGTATGCTGATCGAGACGATTCTCAACGAAGCCGGCTATGAAGTCGTGCTCGCTTATACACTCCCCGAGGCACTGGAGGCCGTTGACCGGGAAACGGTCGACTTGGCTATTCTTGACCTCAACCTGAGAGGCAAGAAAGTTTATCCTGTGGCGGAGAAGCTTTCCGCGGCGGGCACGCCCTTCATTTTCGCCACGGGAGGCAATGGCAGCGAGGTGGAAGGCTTCCCCGGCAGCCCGTGGGTCGCCAAGCCGTTTCAGGAAGAGAACCTACTGGCGATGGTCACGAAGGTGCTGGGCTAGAGCCAGGAAGGGACGGGCAGGTTCTTCGACCTCAGGAATTCCGCGTTGAACAGCTTGGACTGATAGCGGGCGCCGCCGTCGCACAGGATCGTGACGATGCGGTGCCCCGGCCCCAGATCGCGGGCCACCCGGATGGCCGCGGCGACGTTGATGCCGGACGACCCGCCCAGCACCAGCCCCTCGTCCCTGACCATATCGAAGATCAGCGGCAACGCCTCCTCGTCGGGGATCTGCAGCGCGTCGTCGACCGGCGCTCCGTCCATGTTGCCGGTGATGCGGCCGGTGCCGATGCCCTCGGTGATCGAGCTGCCTTCCATCTTGTGCTCACCGGTCTTGAAATAGCTGAAGAGCGAGGACCCCATCGGGTCGGCGAGCACGATGCGTACGTTCTTGTTGCGCTCCTTCAGCGCCATGCCGACGCCCGCCAGCGTGCCGCCGGTCCCGGTGGCGCAGGTGAAGGCGTCGATCTTGCCTCCCATGTCGTCCCAAATCTCAGGGCCTGTCGTGCGGCGGTGGCCTTCGCGGTTTGCGGTGTTGTCGAACTGGTTGGCCCAGACCGCGCCGTTCGGCTCGCTGGCGGCCAGCTCATCCGCCAGGCGGTGCGACACGTGAACATAGTTGCCGGGATTGGCGAAGGGCACGGCCGGAACGAGCTTCAGCTCCGCACCGATCAGCTTGATGAAATCTTTCTTTTCCTGGCTCTGCGTCTCCGGCATCACGATCACCGTGCGATAGCCGCGCGCGTTGCCGACCAGCGCCAGCCCTATGCCTGTGTTGCCGGCAGTGCCTTCGACGATGACCCCGCCGGGCCGCAGGTGGCCCTTGGCCTGGGCGTCCTGC
>DATJHU010000088.1:0-37269 GCA_035493715.1 Alphaproteobacteria bacterium
ACGAACGGCCCCTCCTCGGTCAGGTCGCGCACGCGGCGGATCGGCACCAGCCGTTCCAACTGGCTCTTGATCTGGTCGATCACCATGCGCGTGCCGGAGGTGACCAGCGTGATGCGCGACAGGTTCGCCTCGCGCTCGACCCCCGCCACCGTCAGGCTTTCGATGTTGTAGCCGCGGCCGGAGAACAGGCCGATGACACGCGCCAGCACGCCCGGCTCGTCCACCACCAGAACGGCCAATGTGTGGCGCTCGATCTTCTCGGCGATATCGCTCAAACCAGCACCATGCCGTCTTCGCGGGCGGCCGGGTCGGCATGCTTGTCGTCCTTGCGGCCCAGCATGATCTCGTTATGGGCGGCGCCGCCCGGGATCATGGGGAAGCACATTTCCTTCTCGTCGACGCAGACATCCAGGATCACCGGCCCCGGTGTGTTCAGCATCTGGGCGATCGCGCCGTCCAGCTCATCCACCGTCTCCGCACGGAAGCCCTTGCCGCCGAACGCCTCGGCCAGCTTCACGAAGTCCGGCAGGGCGGCGGTGTAGCTTTCGGAGTAGCGCCCGCCATGCAGCAGCTCCTGCCACTGGCGCACCATGCCCATCCACTTGTTGTTCATGATGAAGATCTTGACCGGCAGACGGTACTGCACGGCGGTCGACATCTCCTGGATGTTCATCAGGATCGAGGCCTCGCCGGCCACGTCGATCACCGTCGCTTCGGGATGCGCCATCTGCGCGCCGACCGCCGCCGGCAGGCCGTAGCCCATGGTGCCCAGGCCGCCGGAGGTCATCCAGTGGTTCGGCTTCTCGAACGGCAGGAACTGGGCCGCCCACATCTGGTGCTGGCCGACCTCGGTCGTGATGTAGACGTCCTTGCGGCCCTTCAGCGCCTCGCGCAGCCGCTCCAGCGCGTATTGCGGTTTGATGACCTGTCCGTCCTGCTCGTAATGCAGGCAGTCGACGGCGCGCCACTTCTCGATCCGGCCCCACCAGGGCGCGATCGCCTCGGCACGGCTGCCGTGGCCCTGGCTCTTCCACAGATCCATCATCATGCGAAGCGCGCGGCCGGCGTCGCCGACGACCGGCAGGTCGATGCGGACGTTCTTGTTGATCGACGAGGCGTCGATATCGATATGGATCTTCTTCGACCCCGGGGAGAAGGCCGAGACCTTGCCGGTCACCCGGTCGTCGAAGCGGGCGCCGACGCAGAGCAGCAGGTCGCAGCCATGCGTCGCCAGGTTCGCCTCGTAGGTGCCGTGCATGCCCAGCATGCCCAGGAACTGCGGGTCCGACGCCGGGAAGGCACCGAGCCCCATCAGGGTCGAGGTGCAGGGGATGCCGGTCAACCGCACGAACTCGGTCAGAAGCTCGGACGCCTCGGGGCCTGAATTGATCACACCGCCTCCGGTGTAGAACAGCGGCCGTTCCGCCGCCGCCAGCATGGCGACCGCTTGCTCGATCGCCGCCGCGTCGGGCTCGAAGGCCGGGCGGTATGAGAAGCTGAATTCCTCCGGTCCCCTATAGGTGCCGATGGCGAACTGCACGTCCTTGGGCAGGTCGATCAACACCGGGCCGGGACGGCCGGAGCGGGCGACATGGAAGGCTTCGTGGATCGTGCGCGCCACATCCTCCACGTCCTTCACCAGATAGTTGTGCTTGGTGCAGGGCCGCGTGATGCCGGTGGTGTCGGCCTCCTGGAAGGCGTCGTTGCCGATCAGGTGCGTGGGCACCTGGCCCGTGATACAGACCAGGGGGATCGAATCCATCAGCGCGTCGAGCAGGCCGGTGACCGCATTGGTCGCGCCCGGGCCGGAGGTCACCAGCACGCAGCCGACCCTGCCGGTCGAGCGGGCATAGCCCTCCGCCGCGTGCACCGCGCCGCCTTCCTGGCGGACGAGGACGTGCCGGATCTGGTTCTGCTGGAACATGGCGTCATAGATCGGCAGTACGGCCCCGCCGGGGTAGCCGAACACCGTATCCACGCCGTTATCCGCGAGCGCCGCCAGAACCATCTCCGCGCCGCTTATCCGCCGCTCAGACATCGCACCAATCCTTGCTTTGAAGCCGCGCAACCTAAGGGTGGAAAGTGCGCGGGTCAACCAGCGCGGAGAATAAATGGTATGATTTCGGAGAAAAAACTTTCCGAATGTTCTCCGGTTTTTGCATCGCTGCCATGAAGCGCGAGGGCTTCCCTGTTCCCCGGCAACTGGCCGCGGAACCAGGTCATCTGCCGTTTGGCATAGTTGCGGCTGGCCTGCTGCGCGGCGCGCGTCGCCTCCTCAAGGCTGATCTCGCCGGCCAGATGACGCCTGAGCTCCGGCAGGCCGAGGGCCTTGTTGGCCGGCAGCGACGCCTCCAGGCCAAGCGCGTCGAAGGCGCGGGCCTCCTCCAGTGCGCCAGCCGCCAGCATTGCCTCGAACCGCCGGTCGATGCGACCGTAGAGTTCCTCGCGCGACGGCATCAGGCCGATCAGGCGGAAATCCAGGTCGTGCCCTGGCTCACGCGGCAGCTTCTGCCAGTCGCTGAGCGGCCGCCCGGTCGCCTCGGCAACCTCCCAGGCGCGGATCAGCCGCTGCCGGTCGCCGGATTTGAGCCGCGCTGCCGCCTCGGGATCGCGGCGAGTGAGCTCGGCCCGAAAGGCGTCGCCGCCCAACGCCGCATAGAGCGTCGTCGCCTTGGCGCGCGCGGCCGCGTCCGCGGGAGGCACAGGCGACAGGCCATCGATCAAAGAATTGATATAGAGGCCGGTCCCGCCCGCCAAGATGGCGCGCTTGCCGGCCTGGTGGACCGCCGCGATCTCGGCAAGCGCCGCGGCACGCCACCAAGCCGCCGATCCGGCGGTTGCGGCGGACAGGACGCCGTAGAGGCGATGCGGCACGCGCGCCTCATCCTCCGACCCCGGACGAGCGGTCAGGATCCTCAGTTCGGCATAGACCTGAAGCGCGTCGGCATTGATGACGACCCCATCCAGCCGCTCGGCCAGACTGAGCGCCAGGGCCGACTTGCCGCCGGCGGTCGGCCCGTAGACGACGATGACGGGCGGACGGGAGCCCGCCTTGGCGGACGTCACTTCTTGCGGAACTTGTCCAGCGAGACGACTTCGCCCGACTTCTCGGCCGTATCGGCCGGCTTATCCACCGCGTCCTTGGCCACGGGCTTCAGCGGGGCCGGTTCCTCCGGCGGCAGCTCGGGAGCCTGGAACGGCAGGGCGAAGTTCACCGAGGGGTCGGCGAAGACGGTGATCGCGCTGAAGGGGACGACCAGCCGCTCCGGTATGTGGTTAAAGGTCAGCGTGACACCGAAGAATGTCTCTTCGACCTCCAGATCCTCGAACTGATGTTGCAGTACGATCGTCATTTCGGCGGGATAACGCGCCTTCAGGTAATCGGGCACCTGCGCGCCAGGATAGGCGGTGCGGAATGTGATGTAGAAATGATGATTGCCCGGCAGGCCGACCCGGGCGACATCGATCAGCGACTGGCGCACGACGGCGCGCAGGGCGGCTTCGACCATTACGTTATATTGAAGAATCTCTTTGGCCATCTTGAACGGTCCAGAACGCGTGAACACAGATCGTACTTCGCCCGAACGGCGAAATACAGGGGCGCGATTCGGCCGTTTTCAGACCATGGACGGAGGGTGGAAGTGGGGGGCTTCTGTTGCCCGGCGCCCCCCGAGCCGCGCTTATCACTGCTGTTTAGGCAGCGAGAGCGAGGGTTTCAACGTTGTCGTTGGCACCTAGTGTGTTTGACCCGATAACGGTGGTATCATGCCGAGCGAAAACTCCACCTTTACTACGCACGTCGAGCCTATTTCGTCCCCATGGATTCCCGCCGGAAAACCGGAAGGAAGATTGGTGGAGACGCCGGGTACCGCCCCCGGGTCCGCAACGCCTATTCCGTAAAGCGTTTATCGCCATAGTCAGGGAAGCCCTGACGCAGCTAGATATAGGGCCTCGGCCGCCGAGATGCGAGTCTCATGGACCGGATAGCGGGCAAATCGACGGAGTAACGGGTTCCCATGGACCTGACGCAAGAGCAGAAAGACGAGATCGCGGCGCTGCGCGCCGACAGCCAGCCGACTCTCCGGGCGGTGTCGCCTGGGCTGGAGGCAATCCTCTACGAACCGATTCCGCTCCTGGACCACGGATTCGTGCGGGTCGTCGACTATATGGGCGACGACGCGGCGATCGTGCAGGCGGCGCGGGTGTCGTACGGGCGCGGCACGCGCAAGGTGTCGGATGACAGGGGCCTGATCCGCTACCTGATGCGGCACTACCACTCGACCCCGTTCGAGATGTGCGAGATCAAATACCACGTAAAGCTGCCGATTTTCGTCGCGCGCCAGTGGATCCGACACCGCACCGCCAACGTGAACGAATATTCCGCCCGCTATTCGGTGCTGGATAAGGAGTTCTACATCCCGGCGCCGGAGCAGCTCGCGGCGCAATCGTCGAATAACCGCCAGGGCCGCGGCGACGTGCTGACCGGGGACGAGGCGGCACAGGTGCTGGATATATTGAGGTCCGACGCCGAGCAGACCTATCGCAACTATGCCTGGATGCTGAATGAAGGGGAGGATGGCGCAGCGACCGATCCGAACCGCGATGGTCTGGCGCGCGAACTGGCGCGGATCAACCTGACGCTGAACACCTATACCCAATGGTATTGGAAGACCGACCTGCACAATCTGATGAACTTCCTGCGGCTGCGCGCCGATCCGCATGCTCAATACGAGATCCGGGTCTATGCCGATGCGATGATCGAAACGCTGGACGCCTGGACGCCGTTGGCGGCCGAGGCCTTCCGCGAATACCGCCTGGGCGCGGCACAACTGTCGGCGACCGGCATCCAGGTCGTGAAGCGGATGCTGGCCGGCGAGGCCGTGGACGCGACGAATAGCGGCCTTAGCAAGCGCGAGTGGGGCGAACTGATGGTGCTCCTGGGCCGCACGCCATGATCGACGCGCCGCCCCGGCCGGCACGCAAGCTGCCGGTCGACATCGTGGTCAAGCGCGCCTTCCTCTACGCCTGGGAAAGCCGCGAAGTACTGCTGCCGCCATATCTCATCTATGCGGCGCTGACGATCCTGGCCGACCTGATCATCGTTCATTTCGTCGGGCCAAAAAATCCGCAGCCGGAGCAGATCGTAACATTCCTCGAGGAGCTGTTCGCGCTGGCTTTCGCGGTGGGCGTCCATCGCTTCGTATTGCTGGGCGAAGCTCGTCCGGGCTTCGCCTTCTTCCGGTGGGACCGGCACTTCGTCCGCTATGTGCTGATCACGGTGCTGCTGTTGATCCTGATGCTGGCGGCCGCCTTGCCAACGGCAAGCGCCGCGCTCATGGGCGGCCCCCCCAACGGCGCAATCGTGCTGCTTGGCACCGTGACTCTGTTTGTCGCGATGATGGTACTGACGCGGCTCAGCCTTCTGTTGCCTTCCGCTGCTGTCGGCGACGAGACCCGCGCAAGGCAGATCTGGGAGGCGACGCAGGGCAACAGCCTGCGTATGCTCGCAGCGACGCTGCTGACCAGCCTGCCGTTCCTAATCGCCGAGGTTGCTACATTGAATTTGCTGCCGGACGACGAAACCAGCCTCAAGGCCGCGCTGGTGAAGATCGTGCTGGGATTGTTGGCGCCAGTCCAAACCATCGTGCTGAGCGTCATGCTGGCGCTGAGCTACGATCTACTGGTGCGCGGCAACGGACCCGTAATCATCGATCGCCCCCGGCGATAAGCAGGAGACCGTCAATGAACCTGATCCTCAATATTCTGTGGTTCATATTCGGCGGCATCTGGATGGGACTGGGCTGGATCCTGGCGGGCCTCATCATGATCCTCACCATTGTTTGCATTCCGTGGGCGCGGGCCGCGTTCTCGATCGCCAGCTTTTCTTTCTGGCCGTTCGGCCGGATGGCGGTCGACCGGCGCATGTTGACCGGCCGTGACGACATCGGCACCGGCGCGCTGGGTGTCGTCGGCAACGTGATCTGGTTCGTGCTGGCCGGCTGGTGGCTGGCGATCGGCCACCTGATTCACGCCGTGGCGCTGGCGATCACCATCATCGGCATTCCGTTCGCCCTGCAGCACGTGAAGCTGGCGCTTCTGGCCGTCGCCCCGATCGGCCAGGAAATCGTACCGAACGACATGCGGCGCTTTTAGCGTCTACTCGAAACGGATGACCGGCGCTGGCTTCGGGCCGCCACCGGCGTCCAGCGCCGCGACGACATTTTGCGCCACCGCCTTGTAGGCCGCGGCGTGCGGCCCGGCCGGCTGGTCGACGACGATCGGTGTCCCGGCATCCGACGTAACACGGATCGCCATGTCGAGCGGAATCTCGCCTAGGAAGCGTACGCCCAACCGATCGGCTTCATGCCGCGCCCCGCCATGGCCGAAGATCGGAGTCTCGTGCTGGCAGTTCGGGCAGATGAAGGTGCTCATATTCTCGACGATGCCCAGCACCGGTACGGCAACCTTGTTGAACATCGCCACACCGCGTGCGGCATCGATCAGTGCGAGATCCTGCGGCGTCGAGACGATCACCGCACCGGCCAACGGCACGGTCTGCGCCAGCGTTAGCTGTGCGTCGCCGGTGCCCGGGGGCATGTCGACGATCAGGAAGTCGAGCTGACCCCAATCGACCTCGCGCAGCATCTGCTGGATCGCGCTCATCACCATCGGACCACGCCAGATCATGGCCGTGTCTTCGGGCACCATGAAGCCCATCGACATGACCTTCAGCCCATGCGCCAGCTTGGGCAGCATCTTCTTTTCGACGGAGATGTCCGGCTTGCCGCCCACGCCAAGGACGCGCTGCATCGAGGGCCCATATATGTCGGAATCGAGTACGCCGACTTTGTAACCCATCGTAAGCAACGCCAACGCGAGGTTGGCGGCAGTCGTGGATTTGCCGACGCCGCCCTTGCCCGAAGCGACCGCGACGATATGACGGACGCCGGCAAGTGGCTGCTTAGCCTGCGCGGGTCCGGACCGCGGACCGGGATTGTGCGTGTGGGTCGGCTGGATGCCACCCGGCTTGCGGCCGGACATCACGACGGTCGCCTGGGCTACGCCCGGCAGCGCACCGACACGCGCCTCGACCTCGCGCCGCAGGCCCTCGAGCGCCGGCCCGAAAGCCGGATCGACTTCCAGCGCGACTGTCACCTTGTCGCCGGCGATCGAAATCCCGCCGACCATTCCCGCCGCGAGCAAGCCCTTCCCACTCCGCGGCGCCGTGATCCCGTCAAGCGCCTGGCGCACTGCCGCCTCTTCCACCGAACCCGCAGCCATCGATCGCTCCCAACCCTTGCCGAATGCATTGGCCGATTGCCAACGTCGTGCTGACCGGCACATATAGGGCCTCGCTGGCGAGAACAAGTGGCTGCCGGAATCGAGAGGATCGTCCGATATGGCGTGGAACGACAAGGGCGGAGGCCCATGGGGTTCGCCCCCCGGGGGGAGCGAACCCCGCCGCCCGTCCAATCCGAACGGCAAGGGACCGACCGGAAAGGGCCCCAACGATTTCGAATCTATCCTGCGCCAGGGCCAGGACCGGCTCAGCGAGATGTGGCCGAATTTCAATGGCGCACGGGGCGTGATCCTGCTGGTCGCCGGCGTGATTGTCGTCTGGCTCCTGACCGGCATATATCGCGTTGATCCCAGCGAACAGGCTGTCGTGCAGCGCTTCGGCGCCTGGGTCCGCACAGAGTCGCTGGGCCTGCACTATCATCTGCCGGCACCCATCGAGACGGTGACGATCGTCGACGTCACCCGCCGTTACCAGACGGAGGTCGGCTCACGCGGCAACCGCGATACGGTGGACGCGGGCACGATGGTGACTGGCGACAGCAATATCGTGGAACTGGGCTTCGTCGTGGTGTGGCAGGTTCGCGATCCGGTGAAATATGTCTTCAAGATCGCCGCACCGAGCGACGTGTTGCAGCGTGCAGCCGAAAGCGCGATGCGCGAAGTGATCGGTCAGACCAACGTGCAGCTTGCCCTCAATGAAGGACGCGGACAGATCGAAGCCGAATCGGCGGCGATTCTACAGTCGACGCTGGATCACTACGATTCCGGTATCGGCGTCGCCGCAATCCAGCTTCAGCGGGTCGACCCGCCGGCCGATGTCGTCGATTCCTTCCACGATGTGCAGCGCGCCCGAGCCGACCTCGAGCAGCAGCGCAACGACGCCGAGCGCTACCGCAACGATATCCTGCCCAGGGCGCGCGGCGACGCGCAACGAATCATCCAAGACGCCACAGCCTATAAGGAGAAGGTCGTCGCCGAGGCGAACGGCGAGGCCGCACAGTTCACCTCGGTCTTCGATGCTTACAAGCAAGCGAAGGACGTGACGGCCAGGCGCATGTATATCGAGACGATGGAAACTGTGCTGCAGCATGCGCGCAAGACCGTCATCGATCCCAGCGCCGACAAGAACGGCGTCGTTCCCTATCTGCCGCTGCCGGGCTTTGCCGCGCCGCAGCCCTCGCCGGCAAAGGGGCAATAACCATGCAATATGGCCGCAATCTCATCGGCGTAGGCGTCCTCGCCATCATCGCGTTGCTGGTGCTGACCGGTTCGTTCTTCACCGTCAGCGAGACCGAACAGGCGATCGTCCTTCAATTCGGCGCGGTAAAGCGCATCGAGCAGAATGCGGGGCTGAAGTTCAAGGTGCCGCTGGTGCAGGACGTCGTGTTCTACGACAAACGCCTGCTGGACATCGAATCCCCACCGCAAGAGGTGATCCTGAGCGACCAGCGACGGTTGGTAGTCGACGCCTATGCGGTTTATCAGATCGTCGATCCGCTGAAATTCTATCAGGCGGTGCGGACGGACGACGGCGCGCGCCTGCGCCTCAACTCGTCGATCAACGCCACCCTGCGTGACGTGTTGGGCGGCACAACCGTGGCGAGTGTGCTGTCCAAGGACCGCGAGGGCGTGATGCAGGCAATCCGTGCCAAGGTGAACGCCGCAGCGGCACCCCTTGGCATTGCCGTGGCAGATGTGAGGATAAGCAGGGCCAATTTCCCTGATTCGATCAGTCAGTCGATTTATGGCCAGATGAAAGCCGAACGTAAGCGCGAGGCCGCGCAGTTCCGCGCGGAAGGTTACGAGCAGGCGCAGCAGATCCAGGCCACTGCCGACCGGGAACGCACTGTCATCCTGGCCGATGCCAAGCGCCAGTCCGATATCCTCCATGGTGAGGGCGATGCCCAGGCAACTCAGATCTTCGCGGAGTCGTTCGGGCGCGATCCCGATTTCTATGCCTTCTATCGGTCGCTGGAGGCTTATAAAAAGGCCATGGGTGGCGACGACACCCAGTTCGTCCTGTCGCCCAATTCCGATTTCTTGCGGTATTTCAATCGACCGGACGCCGGGAAGACCATCGCGCCCAAATAATCCGCACCGCCAAGACCTGTGGGGCGCGGACCTGCGACAGTTGACCGCGCCCTGCGTGGTCCTTACATGCTATCTTTACTTTGGCGTTGTTTGGCCGCGCCAGGCGTTCGATGAAATGAGGGTTCCGGTCCGTGATCCAAGGTGAAATCTCGGTGGCGCGAAGCGCGACGGTACAGAAGTTGACAGTTTCCGTACGGCGCGGGCTGGCGCTTGCGATCGTCGCCGGGCTGGCCCTGCTGTCGCCCCAGCCGGCCTTTGCTCAGCACGCCCCACCATGGGATTTCGCGGACCTAGCCGCCAAACTGCTGCCGACCGTCGTCAATATTTCTGCCCGGGCGAAGCCGGTCGAGAACAAGAAGGAAGCGCAGGAGGACCGGCAAGGTCCGGCCGGTTCGCCGTTCGAGGAATTCTTCCGTGAATTCATGGAGCGCAACGGCCAAGGCGAGCAAGCGCAGCGTCGCGGTGTCTCGGTCGGCTCTGGCTTCATCATCGACGCCGAGAAAGGCTACATCGTCACCAACAACCACGTGATCGTCGGCGAGGATCCGAATAGCCCGCCGGCCGATGAGATCAAAGTCACGCTGCAGAACGAAAAGACCTTCACCGCGACTATCGTCGGACGGGACGTGCTGGCTGATGTGGCGGTGTTGAAGATCCAGCCTTCGCCCGACCTGGTGGCCGTCGCGTGGGGCGACAGCAACGCGGCCAGGGTCGGCGAATGGGTGCTGGCGATTGGCGAGCCTTTCGCCCTGTCCGGCACGGTATCGGCCGGCATTATCTCCGCCCGTAATCGCGACATCGGCGGCCGCTACGACAACTACATCCAAACCGACGCGTCCATCAACAAGGGCAATTCCGGCGGCCCCCTCTTCAACATGAAGGGCGAGGTCATCGGTATCACCTCGCTGATCTATTCGCCGTCAGGCGGTTCAATCGGCCTGGGCTTCGCCCACCCGTCGGTCGAGGTTCGCCCGATCATCGCGCAACTGATCCAGGGTGGTAAGGCCAAACGCGGTTGGCTGGGCGTCTCGATCCAGAGCGTCGATCAGGACATCGCCGACAGCCTGGGCTTGAAGAGCGCATCGGGCGCACTGGTTTCCAGCGTGCAACCGAAGAGTCCGGCCGCGACCGCAGGTATCCAGGCCAACGACGTGATCATCACCTTCGACGGCAAGGAAGTGCCGGACAGCCGGCACTTGCCACGCATGGTCGTGGAAACACCGATCGAAAAAGATGTGCAGATCAAGCTCTGGCGCGACGGAAAGGAGATAACCAAGACGCTGAAGATCGCCGAGATGCCGGATTCCAAGCAGTTGGCCTCCGCGACGATCGACCAGGACGATAAGAACAGCGGGTCGTCAAAGAAGGGCGACCAGTCGATGACGGAGTTGGGGTTGGGCCTGGCGTCGATCACGGCGGAGTCGCGGCAACGCTATCAGCTGGGCGACGACGTCTCGGGCGTGCTGGTCACCAAGATCGCACCCGACAGCCCCGCGGCCGAAAAGCCGCTGTCGCCCGGCGATGTGCTGCTTGAGGTCAATCAGAAAGAGGTCAAGACGCCGAAGGACGTGGTGGCTCAGGTGAACGAGGCGCGCAAGGCGAATAAGAAATCGGTCCTGCTGCTGGTACAAGGCCAGAGCGGTGATTCACGCTTCGTCGCGTTGCCCGTCGACGGCAAGTCGAAAGGCTGAACCGCCGCGCAAAGGCGTTAAAAGCCGGCCTCAGGGCCGGCTTTTTCGTTTCAGGTCACGATCTCGGACAACCGATAGCCCTGAGCGAACAGCAAGGCGAGCAGCCCGGCGTGGTCGATCCGGGCTCTGACGACGTGCCGCACCGACGGCTTCGCATGGAAGGCAACGCCGAGGCCGGCTGCCTGCAGCATCGGCACGTCGTTTGCGCCGTCGCCGACGGCGATCGTCTCGATCAGCGGAATACGATGGCGGCCGGCCTGCTGCATCAGCTGCTCCAGCTTATCCGACCGGTCCCGCACCGGCGGCACGACCTTGCCGGTCAGCACGCGCTGCCCAGCCCGCCCCGAAAACTCCAGCACATTGGCGCGGACGATGTCGAAGCCCAGCGTCGCGGCAACGCGTTCGGCAAAGATCGTAAAGCCTCCGGACACCAGCAATGTGCGAGCACCCGCACGCCGCATGGTCCTGACCAGTGCCTCGGCGCCAGGCATGAATGTGATACGGCGCATCAGCGAATCGATTTCGCCTTCCCCGAGGCCGGCCAGCAGCGATACCCGTTCGTTCAGGGCTTCGACAAAATCGATCTCGCCGTTCATCGCACGAGCGGTGATGTCGGCGATCTGCGGCTTGATGCCTTTTAAATCGGCGATCTCGTCCAGCATCTCCTGCTCTATGATCGTCGATTCCATATCGGCGATCAGCAAAGCCTTGCGACGATTCTCGACCGGCTGCGCGATACAATCGACGGCGGCGCCGTTCAACACCTGGCGAATGGCGGCATCAGCCTGATCGGGATCCAGATCATCGAACACCAGGTCGGCGGCCTCGCCATCCGACAGCCAGTCGGCCGGTGTCTCTTCGGCGCCAAGCGATGCGAGCGCGGCACGCGCGGCGGCAACATGAGCTTCGGTCAGGCTGCCCGGGACCGGGCCGATCAGGGTGGCGACAAAGCGCATGAAGGGCCTGCTCAGTTTCTACGGGACGGCGTGATGTGTAGGCGCCGTCTTATGGCCAGATTGGCGAGCGACGATCAAGTCGCCTGACTGCGCCCCGGCGACGCGGGGCCGGCCGCGCGCTATGATGGGTGTCCCGCGGATTGCCGATACGGAGAGTCATGACTACGCCCCGGCACCAGTTCAGTCTTCTTCCCCGCCGTCGCAACACAAAGATCCTTGCGACCTTGGGCCCTTCGAGCGGCACCAGGGACAAGATCGAGGCGTTGTTCCAGGCTGGCGCCGACTGCTTCCGCCTGAATTTCAGTCATGGCACGGCGGACGAACACCGTTCGAGGGCCGAAGCGATCCGGGCGATCGAGGCGCAATACGATCAGCCCATCGCCATCCTTGCCGACCTGCAAGGGCCAAAGCTGCGCGTCGGGCGATTTACCGGCGGCAAGATCTCGCTGAAAGCCGGTCAATCCTTTCGCCTGGACAGCGACCCGGCTGCCGGCGACGCGACACGGGTGATGCTGCCGCATCCCGAACTGATCGGCGCATTGGGCGCTGGCGCCGACATATTGCTGGATGACGGACGTGTACGTCTGCGCGTTACCGCGCAGGGTTCCGACCGGCTGGACACAGTCGTGATCTCAGGCAACGGCTTGTCCGATCACAAGGGCGTCAATGTACCGGGAGTCACACTGCCGCTCGCGGCGCTGACCGCGAAGGATCGCAGTGACCTGGAGACGGCACTGGCGTTCGGCGCCGACTGGATAGCGCTGTCCTTCGTGCAGCGGCCGGCCGATGCAGAGGAAGCGAAGGCGCTGATCGGCGGCAGAGCCGGGCTGATCGTGAAACTGGAAAAGCCGCAAGCGCTCGAGCATCTGGATGCGCTGATCGCGCTGTCCGACGGCATCATGGTGGCGCGCGGCGATCTGGGCGTCGAATTGCCGCCAGAGGAGGTGCCGATCGAACAGCGTCGAATCATTGCCGCCATGCGTCAAGCCGGCAAGCCGGTGATCGTTGCCACTCAGATGCTGGAATCGATGGTGTCGGCCCCGACTCCAACCCGCGCCGAGGCGTCGGACGTCGCGATCGCAGTCTACGAGGGCACTGACGCCATCATGCTATCGGCGGAGACCGCGGCCGGCGCCTATCCGGTGGAAGCGGTCGAAATGATGGACAGGATCGCCGCCAGGGTCGAACGCGCGCCTGAATACCGCCGGGTCATGAATACCGAGGCGCCACCGCCGGAGGCGGAAGTGGGCGACGCCATCACGGTGGCAGCCAGCAGTGTCGCACGCACGGTCGGCGCGGTGGCCATCGCCACTTTCACCACCTCAGGTTCAACCACGCTCCGGGCGGCACGGGAGCGGCCGTCGATGCCAATCCTGTGCCTGACCGCGCTGCCGGAAACCGCGCGGCGGCTGATGTTGTCCTACGGCGTCCGCAGCGTCGTGACGCCGGACATCCATACGTTCGGGCAGATGGTCGAGCGAGCCAGCCGCATGGCGCAGTCGATCGGGCTTGCCCATCACGGGGAGAAGCTGGTGGTAACCGCTGGGGTGCCGTTCGGCACGCCGGGCAACACGAATACGCTGAGGATCGCAGTCGTCGAATAGATTCAAACGAATTCAGCCGGCGGGCGAGTGCCGGCCGGCTGCAACGAAATCAGAAAATGCCCTTCGTACGGAGGGGCAGGCAATCAGCCGGCGCGCGCCTTGAAGCGCGGGTTCTGCTTGTTGATCACGTACACACGCCCCTTCCGCTTCACGACGCGGCAGGCCTTGTGGCGCGTTTTCAGGGTCTTCAGCGAGCTGGCGATCTTCATGATACTTCCTTCGGACAGCCCGTTAGACCGTCTTCTTCCAAGGGCGCGGAACCTAATCCGGGCCTGGGTGACTTGTCAATGCGCTCCGTGGCAGCGCCCGCATCTGCGCTTCAGAATCTTAGCGGAAAACCGGCTTCAGCGGCGTCGACGGGTCGGCAGACGGATTTCGACGAAGCCTTTCCTGTGCTCCAGCGCCTTTAGGGCACGCCAGGAACTGATGCTGATCATCGGGCCCACGACGAAGCTCAAGACCGGCATGTTGTGGTAAGCCAGGAGGCTGATCAATCCGAAAGCGACGATGACTATGCCCCCGACGATCGCGAGGCGCAGATGCAGGTTGTTCATTTCATCGTTCATAGATCGGATTATGCCATCGCACGGGAAAAACACCAGAGGCTGAAATCCGCTCGTAGTGCAGCCGGCAATTTGTCGTGCCGCCCCGTGCGGCGTATATCGCGTTCAACGCCTATGAGGACTTGACCGGGAAAGAGCGCCGATGAACGCCATTCACCTGAAACGCTGGAATCTCTCGATCGGAAGGGGACAACCCTTGTTCGTGATCGCGGGCCTGAACGTGCTGGAGAATTTGGACCTTGCCCTCGCGGTCGGACGTCACCTGAAAGAGTCAACGGCGGCGCTTGGCCTCCCCTTCGTATTCAAGGCCAGCTTCGACAAGGCGAACCGCTCCTCGATCACCAGCTATCGTGGACCCGGGTTGAAGGATGGGCTGGCGATGCTGGCCGAGATCAAGGCGCAACTGAACGTGCCGATCGCAACCGACATCCACGAGATGGATCAAGCCGAGCCGGTGGCGGCCGTCGCCGAGCTGGTGCAGATTCCCGCCTTCCTGTGTCGTCAGACCGATCTTATCGTCGCGGCGGCCCGGGCCACGCAGGCCGCCGATGGCTGGCTGCATGTCAAGAAGGCGCAGTTCCTGGCGCCGTGGGACTGCAAGAACATCATCAGCAAAGCGCGTGAGGCGGCGCCCGATCTCAACATCGTGCTGTGCGAGCGTGGCAGCTCGTTCGGTTACAACAACCTCGTCGTCGACATGCTGGCGATTGGAGAAATGCAAAGGCTCGGCGTGCCTGTGACCATCGATGCCACCCATGCCGTGCAGCTTCCGGGGGCCGACCCGCGCACCAATGGCGGTTCGACCGGCGGCAGGCGTGAAGGCGTGCCGATCATCGCCAAATCGGCGGTCGCAGCGGGGGCCGACGGCGTGTTCCTGGAGTTCCACCCCGATCCGGACAAGGCGCTATGCGACGGACCGAGCTGCCTGCCGCTCGACGCTGCGGCAGGACTCCTGAAGACACTGAAATCGCTTCATCAGGCTATCAGGGCCTAAGTCCCAGCATCTCGGCGATCAAACGTGCAGCCTTACCGGGCTCCGTCGCACCGGTGTCGATCGTGAGATCCGGCGTGGGCATGGCCGCAAAGCTGGCCTCGAAGGCCGGCCGCAATTCGCGCAGCAAATCGAGCGAGCGCAACTTGCCGAACTCCGCTCGACCGGAAGCGACCAACCGCCTCTCCTGCTCGTCTCGGGACACGTTCAGCGCCACGAACGCAACCGAGCCGCCGCCGGCAGCAATTCGCGCCCGGACGCGCTCAGGAAAACCCGGCGCAACCGACGGTTCGGGCGCGAAGGTGAAGATCAAGGAGCGGCCGGCCGTCAGCGCTGCGTCGAACATGGCAAGCCACCATTCCTCGCGCAGCCGAATATATTCCGGGCTGCCAAAGGGGAACACGGCATTGACCGCATCCACGACCAAATGATTATGGAAAACGGGCAGGCCGATCTGCCGGGCCAACGCTCGCGCGACAGTGAGCTTTCCGGCCGCGGCATGACCATAGATGAAAATCAGGCGCATAGATCCCACGGTAGAATGCGGCTTGGGAACCGCAACCTACCATGGCAGTCCGGCTCCAGCAGCTAGCCGTGTGGAACCACGAGCTGTCGGTAAAGATGCCAAGTTGCGTGGCCCAGCACCGGGATTACGACCGCCAGCCCGACGAAGAACGGGATCGACCCGATTGCCAAGCTGCCTGCCACGATCAGCCCCCACAGTGCCATCGTGCCGGGATTTGCCGCCAGCGCCCGGATTGAGGTGCCGACCGCCGTCACGACGCCCACGTCGGACCGATCCAGAAGCAACGGGAACGACACGGCGGAGATCGCAAAGACCACCAGCGCGAACACGAAGCCAACGCCCATGCCGAGCCCGATCAGCGTCCAGCCACGTTCGGTGGTGAAGACATCCTGTGCAAAGCGTCCCCAGGAAGCCGGATGGTGCGGGCCAAGCGTCATGTCGTAGATCGACTGGGCGGCATAAAGCCAGGCAAGAAAGGCGGCGAGCAGCACCAATCCCAGCAAGGCGATCGCCCCGGTGGAGGGCGAGCGCAGAACGTCAAAGGTCGCAGCCCAGCTGACCTCTCGTCCCAACTCTCGCTGTCGGCTCATCTCGTAAAGCCCGATGCCGATAAATGGACCGATGAGGGCGAACCCCGAAGCCACCGGAAACATCAGTTCGAACATACCCTGGCCGACGACCAGCCGCGCCAGCACGAGCCCAATGATCGGATACAGGAAGCACAGGACGATAACGTCTGTGCGGCAGGCGGCGAAATCGCGGAAGCCTGCGGCAAGCGCGGATTTGAGTGCGGCGACGCCGATCCGGCGAACCGCCGGCGGCGCATGCATGTCCTCTTCAGGGCGGTGGATGGCCCCTACCACCGCGCCAACAGCGACTGCGGCGCGGCCCAGCTGGTCGCCTCCCCACTCGGACGGATTGCGTATCGGCATATGTTCCTCCCGATGTTGCTCAAGCGGGAGGCGCGAATCACCCGATCACTGGCACAGAGTGCCGACCACTTTCGAGAGAACCGCGGCCCGCTCTTCTTCGATCGTGGCGCCCGATCTGAGGCCATAACGTGCATAGCCGCGACAGGACGTCGCAGATAATGTAAGACTTCTGCGTTAGGTTTGAAAGCCCATCACGCGTTGTAACCGCCGTCTACGTTGAAGCTGGCCCCGGTGATATAGCCCGCTTCGGAGCTAGCCAGGAACGCCACCATGGCGGCGATATCCTGCGGCTGGCCGTAATGACCGACCGCGGAGGCGACAAGGCCAGAGGCAGCGTACGGCCCGTCCGCTGGATTCATGTCGGTGTCGATCGGCCCAGGCTGCACAACGTTCACGGTTATGCCGCGATTGCCGAGATCGCGCGCCGCGCCGCGCGTGAGGCCGCCGACCGCCGCTTTCGTCGCGGCATAGATCGCGCCGTACTGGAATGGAATGCGATCGCCGTTGACGCTGCCGATATTGATGATTCGGCCGCCCTGCCCCATGTGGCGCGCCGCCTCCTTGATCGCCACGAACATGGCGCGGACATTGACCGCGAAGCAGCGGTCGTAATCCTCCAGGGGCATCTCATCGATCAGCGCCGATACGCCCATGCCGGCATTGTTGACCAGGATATCGAGCTTGCCGAACGCCACGATGGTCTGGGCAATGGCGGCGATCACCGCATCGGCGTCCGCGGCATCGGCCTGGATCGCCATCGCCGCCCCACCATTGGCCTGGATCTCGCTAACTAGGTCGCGCGCCTTGCCGCCCGAGGCCGAATAGGTGATCGCGACCGAGACGCCTTCAGCCGCCAGCCGCCGCGCGATGCCCGCGCCGATGCCCTTGCCGCCGCCTGTCACGAGCGCCGTCTTGCCGGATAGTCCGTCCAATGAAGTCTCCTCCGTTATCCGCTTGCCCCGGCGTCGCGCCCGTGACAGCAGCGGTGTAATAGGAAATCCCCCGATCGCGATCTTGTCGGAGACCGCCCGATGTCTGGACCGCTGGCCCTGTATCTGAGCTCGACGCTTTCCCGGCGAAATACACCCTGAGGTAGTGGCGCAAAGCCGCGCGGCGTTGGAACGGATGCGCCCGGGGCCACCGATCGACCGGAGCAAACCGCGCAAGCTGATCGTGAAATCCGTCTCGGCCAAACAGCGGCTGAGACGGCCGTAGAACTACCGAAGCAGTTCCGCCATCTTGTCCACCTCGTCATAGTGCGAGGTGGTAGGTACCAGCAGCAACTCATCGGCTCCGGCAGCGCGGACATTCTCAATCGCTTCCAGGATGGCGGCGGGCGTATGGCGGGTCATCGCACCGGACATGAAGTTGGCGACATCGTCGCCCATATATTTCATATAGCTGTGGACATAATTTTTGAGCTCGGCCTCGGCGTTCGGCGCCAGCGAGTACCAGAAGCTGCCAATCAGATACGGCTTTTCCATGCGCCCTTCCACCTTCCAGGCGTCCTTGGCGGTATCGAATATCTGTTGGTGCCCTTCCCTGTCGCCGGGCATCGAGCAGCCATAGATGCCGTCCGCCCATTTGGCGGCGCGGCCGATCGCCTTCGGCCCCATCGCGCCCGCATAGAGTGGGATATGTGCCTGCGTCGGGCGTGGGCCGGCTTCGTCGGCACCATCCCACAGCGGTTCGCCGCTCCAGACCTTTTTCATCTCGGCGACTTGGTCGTCCATCCGCTGGTGGCGGTGGTCGAACGGCGCGCCGACCGCGCGGTAGTCGTTGGGTCGGCCACCGACGCCGACCGTGACGGAGACGCGGCCGCCCGAGATCACGTCCACCGTCGCCGCCTCCTTGGCGGACATCACGGCGGAGCGCATCGGCAGCACATAGAGCGAATAGACGATCCGCACCCGTTCGGTCACGGCTGCGGCCGCCGCCAGGATGCTGTTCATCTCGAACGTGTGGCCGGTCATCCGCTCACCGCAGGACAGGCTGTCGAACGGCCCCTGGTCGATCTTGCGCGCCCAGTTGAGGATGCGCGCGCGGTCATAGTCGCGCGTCATATATGGCATGCAGACGCCAATCTTCATTCCCCGACCCCTACCGCTTTTTTCGGGTTACATCACGCCGGCGCGCAACAGGTCGTGAACGCTGACGATGCCGACGGGCTTGCCGTTGTCGACCACAAGCAGCGCGGTGATCGGCCTCTCGTCGCGGTTCATGATGCTGAGCGCCTTGGCCGCCAGATCGTCGGGCGCGATCGTCATCGGGTTCTTGGTCATCACCGCGTCGACGCGCGCGCCCATCAGGTTCGGCCCCATATGGCGGCGCAAGTCGCCGTCTGTGACGATACCGGTCAACAGGCCCGCTGCATCGACTACGCCGACGCAGCCGAACCCCTTACGGGTCATCACCAGGACGGCCTCCGACATCTTGTCGTCGGGCTTCACCAGCGGGATGGTCGAGCCGCTATGCATCAGGCTGGAGACACGACGCAGCCCCCGCCCCAGCTGGCCGCCGGGATGGAAGACGCGATAATCGTCCTCGTTGAAGCCCCGCCGCTCCATCAACGCGACCGCCAGCGCGTCGCCCAGTGCGACCATCATGGTGGTTGAGGTCGTGGGGGCGAGGCCCATAGGACAGGCCTCGGGTTCGGGCGGCAGGACGAGCGACAGCTGGGCCGAGCGCGCCAACGTATTATCCGGACGACCGCCGCCGGTCACGCTGACGACGGGAATCCCAAAACGGTTGGTGTAGGCCAGGATCGCGTCCAGCTCCGACGCTTCACCGGAATTGGAGAGTGCTAGGATCGCATCGTCGCCGGTGATCATGCCGAGATCCCCATGACTGGCCTCGCCCGGATGGACGAACATCGCCGGCGTTCCGGTGGACGACAACGTCGCCGCGATCTTGCGCCCGACATGCCCACTCTTGCCCATACCGGTCACCACGACGCGCCCACGCAAGGCGAAGAACAGCTCCACCACCTCGGTGAAGACGCCGTTCAATTGCGCGGCCAGCGCATTCAGCGCATGCGCCTCCTGTTTCAGCACGCGTTGTGCGGTTGCGATCACCGCGATGGGATCAGCAGGAAGAGCCTGTCTTTTTTGCGCTTGCGGTAGGCGGGTGCTTGAGGATTTCATGGTCTGCTTATTTTAGAGGCATTGCCGGACGATAGCGATCCGATTCCGGCGACACAACATGGGTCGCCGACAACAGGACCTGAAAGGTGGAACGGTGAGCGAAACAATATCCGGTGCGATCAAGGGCGATGGGAAAGTCGCGGTCGTAACAGGCGGCTCGAGCGGAATCGGCCGGTTCACAGCGCTCGAACTGGCCAGGGCCGGTTATACCACCGTGATCACGGCGCGCAGCGTTGGACGGCTGATGGAAACTGCGGATTGGATTCGCGCGGAGGTTCCGGGCGCGGCCGTAGAGACCGAGCAGGTGGATTTCGCTTCACTGGCCTCGGTCCGGGCGATGGCGGCACGAATCCTGGAGCGACATCCGAAGATCGCGATCCTGGTCGACAATGCCGGGATGGTGATGGCGCGACGCACGATCAGCGAGGACGGGTTCGAGTCGATCCTGGAGATCAACCATCTGTCCCCCTATCTGCTGACCCGCTTGCTGCTGCCTGCCATAAAGGCTGCCCACAAGGATGCGCCGGCACGTATCGTCGTCACCGCTTCCAACGCGTCCATGCCCGCGAAAGTCGATTTCGACGATCTGCAGATGGAGAAAGGTTGGGGGCCGATGCGGGTCTATGGCCGCTCCAAGCTGATGAACATCATGTTCACCTACGCCTTGAACCGGCGCCTGGAGGGCAGCGGCATCACCGTCAACGCGTTCCACCCTGGCTTCGTCGGCAGCCGGATCGCCAACAAGGGCGGAATCATCGACATGATCTGGGCGCTGGTGAAACCGTTCGTGCTGACCTCCGCCCAGGGCGCTGATACGGCGGTCTATCTGGCGCTGTCGCCGAAGGTCGCGGACGTAACCGGCAAATATTTCTATAAAAGGCAGGAAATCCGCAGTAATGACCTGTCCTATGACATTGCGGCGCAGGAGCGGCTGTGGCAGGTCAGCGCGGAGATGACCGGATTATCGGCTTGAGGCGCGGCGCGAACATGATAACTTCGCGACCACACATAAAAATTGTCAGCCCTGGAGTAACAATGTCGACTGTGCGTATAGGATTGGTTCTGGCAATGCTGGCACTGGCCGGCTGCTCGACGGCGCATCACAAGCAGACCGCAAGCGCGAAGCCGGAAAGCACAGCGACCAAGTTCATCCTGTTCTTCCATCCGTGGAGCTATCAGCTGACGCCGGAAGCTCAGGTCATCGTCAATCACGCCGCCGAAGTCGTGAAAGAGACCAGCCCGTCGACGGTTGCTGTCGCAGGCTATACCGACAGCGACGGTTCGGCCGCCGACAACTGGCGCCTGGCCAAGCAGCGCGTAGCTTCGGTGCAGGAGGCGATGATAGCTGATGGCGTCGACCCGAAACTGTTCCTCAGCATCCCACTGGGCACGCCGGACGACACGGTCGGCATGACCGGCGATCGCCGGATCGAAATCCGCCTTACCTACGGCAACTGATCGAGCCAGCCCACTGCACCTAGCCCCGCCTGTCGCCCCAAGGCCAGGCAGGCGGTCAGCAGGTAGCCGCCGGTTGTCACTTCCCAGTCCAGCATCTCGCCGGCCACGAAGGCGCCCGGTACTGCGCGCAACATCAGCCGTTCGTCCACTGCATTCCAGCGCACGCCGCCGGCACTTGAGATCGCCTCCACGATCGGACGCGGCGCGATCAGCCGGATCGGTAAGGCTTTCAGTCCCCGCGCCAAGGCCGTGGGATCGGCGAAACCTTCCGGCGGCAGGCATTCGCGGAGCAAGCCGGCCTTTACGCCGGTGACGTTGACGGTCCGCCGCAGATGCTCCGCCATAGAGCGGCTGCCGCGCGGCGCGTATAATGCCTGAACCAGCTTGGGCAGCGCCCAGTCAGGCAGAAGGTCAACCGTCAGGACCGCTGACCCGTCGGCCGCGATCCCGTCGCGCAGCACTGCGGAATGTAGATAGACGCCGCTGCCCTCGATTCCGGTCTCGCTGATCACAAACTCGCCGCGATAGCTGCCGGCTTCACTGGCTAGCGTCACGGGCTTGACCGGATGACCGGCGAAACGAGCGCAGAAATATTCGCTCCAGGCGACATCGAACCCGCAGTTGGCGGGCTGAAGCGGAGCAATCGGCACGCCCTTGCCGGCAAGCAGCGAGACCCAGGCACCGGTTGAACCAAGATTCGGCCAACTGCCGCCACCCAACGCCAGGATCAGCGCATCTGCCGCGAAAGAAACCCGGCCGGCCGGAGTCTCGAAACTCGGGCGCCCGGACTCGTCCCAGCCCATCCAGCGATGCCGGACATGGAATTGCACACCGTCGCCGCGCAAGCGCCGAAGCCAAGCGCGCAACAGCGGGGCGGCTTTGAAATCGGTCGGAAACACCCGACCGGAGCTGCCTACGAAGATTTCGATGCCCAGTCCGGCCGCCCAGTCACGCACTCCGGTAGGCCCGAACGCCTCAAGCGCCGGTTGGACGTGCGGACGAAAGCCGCCGAAACGGTCAAGGAAATCGGAAAATGGCTCAGCGTGCGTGAGGTTGAGCCCGCTCTTGCCGGCCATCAGGAACTTGCGGCCAACCGACGGCATCGAATCGAAGACGTGGACGTCCGAGCCACGGCTTGCAGCGGCCTCTGCCGCCATCAGCCCGGCAGGACCGCCGCCGACGATCGCGACGGTCCGTTTCATGCCTGCCGTTTACGCGCGCGACAGGAACAAAGCGATCGAAGCGACACCAGCCACCACGCAATAGAGCGCGAACGGTCGCATCACCTTGACCTCGTGAACCCTGAAATAGCGGGTGAGGAAGGCCACGCTGAGGTAGGCGAAGATGCCCGCGATCACGCCGCCGATAACCGACTTGGTCAGATAGTCCGCGTCAGCATGGCCGTTATCGATCGCATGCAACAGCTTCGGCACCTCGAGCAATCCGGCGCCCAGGATGATCGGGGTGGCGAGTAAGAAAGAAAAATGCGCCGCCGCGTCGGCCGTCAGCTTGCGGCGAAGGCCGGCGACGATGGTAACGCCCGAGCGCGAAATGCCGGGAATCAGCGCGAAGCACTGAACGACGCCTATAATGAGCGCATCCGTGACAGTCAGGTCTTCGAGCGGCTTTCCGGCCTCACCCGACAAAGATGCGGCCTTCAGCCGCCGCCGGCGGTCGCCGAAGAACAAGATGACGCCGTTGATGACCAGGAAGGCAGCCGCGATGGTCGGAACGGCAAAATTCTCGCGCAGCGCATGGTTGAACAGCGCACCCACGATCGCCGCTGGAATGGTTCCGACGATCAGCATCACGATCAGCCGGCGCAGCGCCGGTCGTTCTGAATCGTCGCCGCCGCCCAACAGCGCGAACAGTAGCTTAACCCATTCGCGCCAATAAAAGACCACGAGCGCGAACGCCGTGCCGAGATGCAGGATCACCAGGAACGGCAGTAAACCTGGGCCCTTCGGATCGATCGGCCACAGCAGAATGGCCGGCAACACCACCGCATGCCCGAGGCTGGAAACCGGGAACAGTTCCGTTATCCCTTGCAGGATCGCGACGACGATGACTTGGAGATAGTTGAGCAGCATGGCTCCCTCGGGTTTTCTTGATTCGCGCGGTTCGAGGCCGGGGGGGACATTACCCACTCGGCCAAGCACTGGCCAGCATTCATGCGTCTCCGTCCCGGCCTTGCCCCGGTGTTGTCACGAAATCGCCCTGAAACAGTACGTTGACGTGCTTAGCTTGCGTGAGCGTCCGGGTTTGCGGTGGTCAGCGATGACCCGGTTATGTAGGTTGACGGAAATATGCGGGAGAGTCGTTTGCAGAGACTTAAGCGCACGGGATGGATCGGCATTTGTGGGGGCCTTGGGCTCTGCACAGTGCTGCAGGTCGCCATCGTCCGCGCCGCGACGCCCCCGCCTGCCGATCCGGTCCAGTTCGCGATCGGTGGTGGAGTACCCGACAGCGCGGCCTATCGCTGGAGCGCCGCGCTTGCCGAAACACTCTCGCGGCCGCCGGGCCTCCCGGCATGTGACGTGGGACCGCCTGCGGGGTACCTGGAATTGTCGCCTCCGCGCAAAGTTATGACGATCCGCAGACGCTGCTGAAGGCGGTGGCAGGGGGCAAGATCGCGACCGCGGTGCTGCCGGCGTTGCCGCTGATACGCGCGCGGTGCGCCCGCAAGCCCGATCAAGCCCCGCCGATCGTCGCGCTGAAGATCCTCTATCGCCAGCCGCTCTATATCCTTACGGGCAATACGCCGTCGCCGATCGTCAAACCCAAGGACTGGATCGGCAAGACCGTGGTCGTCGGTCCGCCCGGCAGCGACACTGATATCCTCGTCACCGCACTTCTCGAAGCGTACGGGGTGCCGGCGAAGAAGGTGAAATTACAGCGCATGGCGGGAACCGCCCAGATCGCGGCACTGAAGAGCGGACAGGCGACGGTCGGGGTTCTGATGGGGCACGCTTACGACACAGCACTGGCCGACCTCATCGGGCGCGGCTTCAAGCTGATGTCGCTGCCCGACTCACCCGAACGCACCCGTTTGATGCAGGCGCAACCTCTGCTCGAAGCGAGCGCAACGCTGCCCGGCGCCTTTGCCGGGCAGGCCGCGACCTCCATCCTGGCGCAACCTGTGACGTGGGTCGCCGGGCCTGGATTCAACATGAATCTCGCCGGAAAACTGGTCGCCGCCATATCGGAGGTGCACAATCAAGCCCGCCTAGCGGAGCTGGTCGAACCCCTGGCAACCATACCGGAAGCCGAGGCTTTTCAACGACTTCCCGTGCCGCTGGCAACCGGCGCGGCGGAGGTCGCCAGGGCCGAAATGGCTGTGGTCGACACCATCCCCTGTCCCCCGCAAAAGCGCTAACCCCAGCCTTGCCGGATGTGCGGCGAGCATCCCAGCCCCGCCGTTAACGCGTTTCAAAAACGTGTTTCGGTCGCCTTATCGTGCCCCACCGATTTTTGTTCGTGAGGAAAAAAGCATGATTATCGGCGTTCCAAGAGAGATCAAAACGCTGGAATTCCGTGTCGGCCTGGTGCCGGATGCGGTCAGTGAACTGATCCAGAACGGCCATCAGGTCCTGGTCGAAACCCATGCCGGCGACGGTATCAGCGTCGATGACGACGAGTACCAGCGCGCCGGCGCTGAGATCCGCACAACGGCGAAGGAGATTTTCGCCGAGGCCGACATGATTGTGAAGGTGAAGGAGCCGCAGCCCGGCGAAGTGAAGATGTTGCGCCCCGGCCAGATCCTGTTCACCTATCTGCATTTGGCGGCGGACGAGATCCTGACGCGTGAGCTGCAGCAGTCAGGGGCGATCTGTGTCGCCTACGAGACGATCACCGATCAGCGCGGCCACCTGCCGCTGCTGCAACCGATGAGCGAGGTCGCGGGCCGCATGTCGGTTCAGGTCGGCGCACACTGTCTCGAGAAAGAAGCCGGCGGCTCAGGCATCCTCCTGGGTGGCGTGCCCGGCGTGCCTGCGGCGCAGGTCGTGGTGCTGGGGGGCGGCACGGTCGGCACCAACGCGATCCGCATGGCGGTCGGCATGGAGGCGCAGGTAACGGTCATCGACAGGTCCATCGCCCGCCTGCGCGAACTGGACGACATGTTCGGTAGCCGCATCCAGACGGTCTATTCCACGGTCGAAACAGTCGGACGCGCTGTCGCCAAAGCCGATCTGGTGATCGGCGCCGTGCTGATCCCTGGAGCCGCCGCGCCACGCATCGTTACACGCCAGATGCTGCGGGCCATGCGTCGCGGCTCAGCGCTGGTCGACGTCGCAATCGACCAGGGCGGCTGCTTCGAGACCTCGCGCCCGACGACCCACGCCAACCCGACCTATGTCGAGGAAGGCGTGGTCCATTATTGCGTGACAAACATGCCGGGCGCGGTGCCGCGCACCTCCACCTTCGCGCTCAACAACGCGACCCAACCCTTTGTACTGGCGTTGGCCAACAAGGGTTGGCAGCAGGCGATGGCGGAAAATGTCCATCTGCGCCGCGGCCTCAATGTGTGCAAAGGGCGCCTCACCAACGGCGAAGTCGCCGCTGCCTTCGGCGCCGACTCCATCGACCCGGAAGAGGCGCTGGCCGCCTGAAAGAAGGGCGGGGTCGGTTGCGACCCCGCCCTTCTTTCATTCCGCAGCAAGCAGCGTAATCGGCGCTGCTTCGGCCGCTTGAACATGGCCTTCGCCGTGCTGCGTCAGCGGACGGTTGCCAGTCAGCCGGCGTAGCACGACGTAGAATATCGGCGTCAGGAACAGGCCGAACAGGGTCACGCCAATCATGCCGGCGAAGACCGCGACGCCCATCGCGCTGCGCATCTCCGCTCCGGCTCCGGTCGAGAGCACTAGCGGCACAACACCCATGATGAAGGCCATGGAGGTCATCAGGATCGGGCGAAGCCTGAGCCTGCTGGCCTCGATCGCCGCCTGAACCGGCGTACGACCGGCGAACTCCAGTTCGCGGGCGAACTCTACGATCAGGATAGCATTCTTCGCCGACAGACCGACCAGCACGACCAAGCCGATCTGGGTGAAGATGTTGTTGTCGCCGCCCGTGAGCCAGATGCCCAGCATCGCCGCGAACTGGCCCATCGGGACGATCAGCAGAATCGCCAACGGCAAGGTTAAGCTTTCGTACTGCGCGGCCAGCACCAGGAAGACGAGCAGGATCGCGACCGGGAAGACCAGCAGCGAAGAGTTGCCCGCAAGAATCTGCTGTTGGGTCATATCGGTCCATTCGAACTTGAAGCCCTTGGGCAGAGTCTCATTGGCGATCCGGGTGACTGCCGCCTGCGCCTGGCCGGACGAATAGCCCGGAGCCGCGCCGCCATTCACGTCGGCCGAAAGGAAGCCGTTATAGCGCATCGCGCGTTCCGGGCCGGCCGACAGCTTCACCTTCAGCAGCGCCGACAGCGGCACCATCTCGCCCGTCTTGGAGCGGACCTTCAACTGGCCGATATCGTCCGCCCGGGCGCGGAACGGCGCATCGGCCTGGACGCGTACCGTGTAGGTACGGCCGAACTTGTTGAAGTCGTTCACATAGAGCGAGCCCAGATAGATTTGCATCGTTTCGAAGATGTCATTGACGGGCACCTGCAGCTGGCGCGCCTTGGTGCGGTCGATGTCCGCGTATAGCTGCGGAACATTGACCTGGAACGATGAGAAGACACCCGCCAGTTCCGGCGCCTGCCGCGCCTTGTTGAGGAAGGCCTTGGTCGCCTGGTCCAGTGCCTCATAGCCCTGGCCGCTGCGATCCTCGATCTCTAGCTTGAAGCCGCCGATCGTGCCCAGCCCCTGGACCGGGGGTGGCGGGAAGACCGCAATGCTGGCGCCTTGAATGGCGGCGGCGAACTTCTGGTTCAATCGCATCGCAATGGCCGGCCCGTTCTCGGCCGCGCTCTTGCGTTCATCGAAGGGCGTTTCCGCCAGGAAGACCACGGCCGAGTTCGAGCTGTTGGTAAGGCCGTTGACCGACAGGCCCGGGAACTGCACTGCAGCCTGCACGCCCGGTTCCTTGAGGGCGATCTCGCCCACCTGCCGGACGATAGCCTCGGTACGGTCGAGGCTGGCACCGTCCGGCAACTGGATGATGGTCACCAGATACTGCTTGTCCTGCACCGGCACGAAGCCGCCGGGAACCGCACGGAACAAGAGAACGGTGGATGCCGCCAGCAGCGCATAGACGCCGAGCATTACCGCCTTGCGGCCGAGCGTACGCTTGACGCCGCCGCTATAGGCTTTGGCGCCGCGCGAGAACACGCGGTTGAATCCGCGGAACAGCCAGCCGAACAGCCGATCAATGATCCGGGTGAGGCGATCCTTGGGCGCGTCATGGCTTTTCAGCAGCAGGGCGGCCAGGGCCGGCGACAAGGTCAGGGAATTGATCGCAGAGATTACCGTCGAGATCGCGATGGTCAGTGCGAACTGGCGGTAGAACTGACCTGTCAGCCCGTTAATGAAGGCCAAAGGCACGAAGACGGCGATCAGCACCAATGCGATCGCAATGATCGGGCCGGACACTTCGCGCATGGCGGCATAGGTCGCCTCACGGGGAGTGAGCCCGCGCTCGATATTCCGCTCCACGTTCTCGACAACGACGATCGCGTCGTCGACGACGATGCCGATGGCAAGCACCAGCCCGAACAGGCTCAGCGCATTCACCGAGAAGCCGAAGATGTGAAGCATCGCGAAGGTGCCGACTATCGACACCGGAACCGCCAGCAACGGGATGATCGAGGCGCGCCAGGTTTGCAGGAACAGCACGACCACGAGTACGACCAGCGCAATCGCCTCGAACAAAGTATGCACGACCGCGCTGATCGAGGCGCGGACGAACTGGGTCGTGTCGTAGACGATCTGATAGTCGACGCCCTCCGGCATCGTCTCCTTCACCTCATCCATCGCCTGGCGGACCTGGTTGGCGATCTCGATGGCGTTGGAATTCGGGGCCTGGAAGATGGCGATGGCGACCGCCTGCCCGTTGTCGAGCAGGGACCGCAGCGCGTAATCCGATGCGCCCATCTCGATCCGCCCGACGTCGCGCAGCCGCGTCACGCGGCCGTCGCTGTCAGTCTTCACGATGATGTCGCCGAACTCGTCCTCGGACTGAAGGCGGCCCTGGGCGTTGACCGCAAGCTGGAACTCCAACCCCGGCACCGACGGCGAGGCACCGACCGAGCCGGCCGCTGCTTGTATATTCTGGGCTTGAATTTCGCGCACGACATCGCCGGCCGACAGGCCACGCTCCGCCACCTTTTGCGGGTCGAGCCAAACGCGCATGGCGTAGTCGCCGGACCCGTTGAGCTGCACCTCGCCGACGCCCGAAATCCGGGCCAGCCGGTCCTTGATGTTCAGCAGAGCGTAGTTGCGCAGATATTTCATGTCATAGCGGTTATTCGGCGAGATCAGGTGCACGACCATCATCAGGTTGGGCGAACTCTTGATCGTCGTGACGCCCAGCGCCCTGACTTCAGCCGGCAGGCGGGCCTCGGCCTGGCTGACGCGGTTCTGCACCAGCTGCTGCGCCAGGTCCGGGTCGGTGCCCAACTTGAAGGTCACGGTCACGGTCTCCAGGCCGTCGGTGTTGGCTTGGCTGCCCATATAGATCATGCCCTCGACGCCGTTGATCGCCTCCTCGATCGGCGTCGCCACGGTTTCGGCGATCACTTTGGGATTGGCGCCGGGGTATTGCGCACGGACTACGACGGACGGCGGCACGACCTCGGGATATTCCGAGATCGGCATCGCCGGCAGAGCGAGTACACCCATCAGGAAGATCAAAGCTGACAGGACGCCCGCGAAAATCGGGCGGTCGATGAAGAATTTGGACAGATTCATGGCGTCCTCCCGCAATGGGGTGGTTCGAAAACGCGGTTAAAAGAGGCTGCGCGCGCGGATCAGCGCTGGGTCAGCTCGGGTGGGCTTTCCATCGCAACTCCGATGGGCGCCACAAGCGCGCCCGGCCGGACACGCTGCAGGCCGTTGACGATCACGCGGTCGCCGGCATTGAGCCCGTTGGTCACAATCCGGAGATTGCCGGTCAGACCGCCAAGCGATACCTCGCGGTATACCGCCTTGTTCGCCGCATCGACGACCATAACGTAGCGCTTGTCCTGGTCGGTGCCGAGTGCTCGCTCGTTCACCGCGACCACGGGCTGGGTCTTGGCAGATCCCATGCGCAGCCGCGCAAACTGGCCGGGGATCAAAACACCTTCCGTGTTGTCGAAGACCGCGCGCAAGCGGACTGTACCGCTCTGCGCATCGACCTGGTTGTCGATCAGTTGCAGATGACCCTTGATCGCGTCCGTTCCGGTCGCCGTCACCATCTCCACCGGAATGCGGCCAATATTGCGGACGGTATCGGAGCCGAGCGCGGCGAGGGCGCGCGTCACCACCTGCTCGTCGGCGTCGAAGCTGCCATAGATCGGATCAACGGAAACCAGCGTCGTCAGCACCGGCGACGCCGTGCCGGCGGCAATCAGATTGCCGACCGTCACCTCGATCTTGCCGACGCGGCCGGAAACCGGGGCACGGATTTCGGTATAGCCGAGATTGAGTTGAGCAGACTTCAAGTCTGCCTCCGCCTCGCGCAGCGACGCCTCCGCCTCGCGCGCGGCGGAAACACGCTGGTCGACGCTCGACTGTGAGATTGCCCCGGCGGTCATGCCGATCAGCTGCCGCGCACGGTCCTGCTCTTTATTCGCCAGCACAAGCCGGCTCTGTGCAGATGCGACTCGCGCCTCGGCGGAGGCAACGGCGGCGGCATAGGGTTCCGGGTCGATGGTGACGAGGGGGTCACCCTGCTTCACCAGAGCGCCCTCGCGGAAATGGATGGCCTGCACCGCGCCGGCGACGCGCGAACGCACCTCGACCCGTTCGACCGCCTCGAGCCGGCCGGAGAACTCGCTCCAGGTCGCGACATCGTGGGCATCGACGGTCGCGACCGAAACCGGGATCGGCGCGGACTCGGCCGCCGGGCCGGCGCCGTGCGCGTGATGTGTCGAAAACGCGAAGGGCGCGCCGATGGCGGCGCCGAGGCCCAGCGCAACGGCGGTGGCGAGAATGCGCTGACGAGGAGTGGAACTGCTCATTGTGGGTGTCCGAAAATGGGTTGGACGATCAGAAAAGCGTTGGAGGTTCAGGGAACGCTGGGATGAGGACCGACCGCCTTCTGCAACTCGTCGGCCGTCTGGAAAAACTCCGAAAAACAATCTCTTAAGCGACCGCTCCATGCCGGGTCGGCGTCCGCTGCCTGCAGCGCATCGGGCCAGCCGGTGGGTGCCGGCAGGACTTCCTGCCGGACATAGACCCCGCACTCGGTGAGGCGCTTGGCATAGCTCAGGCTCTCGTCGCGCAACGGGTCGTCCTCGGCGGTGATCACCAGCGCCGGCGGCAGTCCCATCAGACGCGAGGCGCCGAGTGGCGCTGCATAGGGGTGGGATGCCTTGTCGGCGGACCCAAGATAGTCATGCCAGCCGTCGGCCCATTTGCAGCCGACCGGGCCGGCTTCCGCCTCACGGACCGAATGGGTGCCGAGGCAAGGGTCCAACATCGGCGACAGCAATATCTGACCGGCGACCGGCGGCGAGTGCTGGTCACGGGCCATGAGCGCGAGCGCCGCGGCCAGGTTGCCGCCGGCCTCCTCGCCGGCCAGGAACAGACGGGCCTGCTTGATCGCCGGGCACGTCCTGTAGGTCCAGCGCAGGGCGTCGAGCGAGGCTTCTAGCGCGCCGGGAAACCGGATCGCCGGCGCGGTCGGATAATCCACCGAGACAACGTTCGCACCGGCATCGGCCAGCAATGACGCCACAGCCTGGCCATTCGCGACCGAGCCGTCAGTGAACGCGCCGCCATGCAGATGCAGCACAAGCGGCGCGAGCTTGTTCTCAGGTGCGCCTTTGTAGATGCGAACCCGCACCGGCGCGCCGCAAGCGCGTTCCAATGTCTGTTCTGTCCAAAGGGGCGTCATGATGCGATTCCAAAGCTCGCCGTGTTGCGACACGACCAACGTAGGTATCTTCAATCGTGCTATAAATGCGCCAAATGTGATTTCATTTTTTCTATTGGTGAATAATCATGGATCAGCTGGCAGCAATGCGCGCCTTCGTGCGGGTGGTCGAGGCCGGATCGTTCACGCGGGCCGCAATTTCCCTGGATACCCCAAAACCTACGGTCACCAAGCTGATCCAGATGCTGGAACAGCATCTACGTACCAAGCTGCTCAACCGCACGACGCGGCGGGTGACGGTAACGCCGGACGGGGCGGCCTATTACGAGCGGGCGCTGCGCCTGATCACCGACCTGGACGAGCTGGACGGCAGCATGACGGCGGCGCAGGCACGCCCGAAAGGCAAGCTGCGCATCGACACGTCGGGCGCCGTCGCCCAGATGTGCGTCCTGCCGGCACTGACCGATTTCTTCGCCCGCTATCCCGAGATCGAAATCGATTGCGGCGTGTCGGACCGGCAGACCGACCTGATCGGCGAGAATGTCGATTGCGTGCTGCGCGTCGGCGAGTTACTGGACCAGTCGCTGATCGCGCGCAAGATCGCCGACATGCCGATGGTGACGACCGCCGCCGCATTCTATCTGGACCGCTTCGGCGATCCGGCCCACCCATCCGAGCTGGAGGGACCGCATCAGGTGGTCAGTTTCTTCAGCACGCGCACCGGGCGGCCGGTTCCAATGGACTTCACGCGCGGCGGCGAACGGCTGGAGATCAATGGCCGGCACCAGCTTGGCCTTAACGAGGGCACGTCATACGTACACGCGCTCGTGGCGGGGCTCGGCATCGGCCAATCGCCCTATTTCATGGTCGAGCCGCATCTCACCGCGGGGACGCTTCGCCGCGTGCTGGCCGATTGGACGGTCGACCCGTTGCCGATGCATGTTGTCTATCCGCCGAACCGGCATCTCAGCAACAAGCTGCGCGTCTTCGTCGATTGGGTCGCAGTGCAGCTGGCGATGACCGCCCGAGGCCCTTGAATCGGGATCCCAAGACACCTGCGACGCAGGCGCGAATTGCCAATTTTCTTGCATCGCGATAGTAGGACGGGCTCGCCGATCCTGGCCAACATGATTTCGAGACCTGACAATGCCTGAGATTTACGTCACCGACCGCAACGGGACCGAATTCGCGGTCGATGCCACGAATGGTTTTACCCTGATGGAAGCCATTCGCGACGAGGGAAATTTCGAGCTCGCCGCCATCTGCGGCGGGATGATGTCCTGCTCAACCTGCCATGTTTACGTCGATGCCGCTTGGCGCGAGAAGATGCCGCCGTTGAGCCGCGACGAGCGCGAACTGCTGGAAGAATCCTCGCATTACGACGAGGGCGCGTCGCGTCTCAGCTGCCAGATCGAGATCAAGAGCGACTTGGCGGGCCTCAAGGTCACCGTCGCGCCGGAAGATTAGGACCCGTTGAGCTTAAGAAGCGGGGACTTTCCCGTCTCCGCTTTCTGCTTCAATACCTGACGTTTCCCGCCGCGCGGCAGCCACCGCGTCGGACAGCGTTCCCCTGAAATGGACCTGCGGCTGCCGCACGCCGTAGGTCAGCAGGACGCGCCGGATCGACGGCCGCGCCCCTGCGATGTAGAGCGTCGCGCCATGGTTGCGGGCCCGCCGGGCGAACCCGTCGATCGTGGCCGCCGCGGTCGAGTCGATCATCGGCACGGCCGAAAAATCAATGACATAGGCTTTCGGACGTTCGCCGATGCGGTCCAAAGCGGCAGCCACGGCCGCGGCTGCGCCGAAGAAGAAGGCGCCGGATATACGATAGACCACGATTCCGGGATCGGTCGCCAATCCCACGTCGTAACGGGTCCGGCCGTTCGCGGTGTCGGCGACGTCGTTCACCATCGTCGGCATCCCGGCGTCGACCTCCACCGCCTGGGCCATCCGATGCAGAAACAGCAGCGTACCGAGGGCAAAGCCAACAATGATGCCCTGCGTCAGGTCGCGGAACACGACGAGCAGGAACGTCGCGAGCAGTACGATTGCGTCACCGCGCGACGCGCGGACAAGCGTCGCGAATTCATGCTTTTCCGCCATGTTCCAACATACGGCGGCCAGCACGGCAGCGAGCGATGCCAGCGGGATATAGCTGGCGAGTGGCGCCGCTATGAGCATGAACAGCAGCAGGAAGGCCGAATGCAGCATGCCGGCGATGGGACCGCGCGCGCCGGCGCGCACATTGGTGGCCGTCCGGGCGATGGTGCCGGTCACGCAGATGCCGCCGAACAGCGCCGACGCGATGTTCGCCGCGCCTTGGGCGACGAGTTCGGCATTCGAGCGGTGGCGGCGTCCGGTCATGCTGTCGGCGACGACAGCGGACAGCAGGCTCTCGATACTGCCCAGCAACGCGAAGGACAACGCAGCCGGCAAAACGGTCACGACCTTGTCCAATGAAAAGGCAGGCAGATGCGGCAAAGGAAGCGAGCGGGGAATGCCGCCGAACTGGCTGCCGATCGTCGCGACGGGTAAATTCAATAGGCCGGACAGCAAGGCCGCAAGACCGACCGCTATCAAGAAGGCCGGCCAGTGCGGACGAAAGCGCCGGACTGCGGCGATGGCCGTGATCGACAGAGCGGTGACCACGACCGCCGATAGATTGACCGTCGGCAAGGCTTGAGCCAGCGCCTGAAGCTTGGGGATGAACGGACCAGGCTCCTTGCCCGCGAGCGTCAGACCCAGCAGCTCCTTGATCTGGCTGGCGAAGATGATGACGGCGATACCCGAGGTGAATCCGACCGTGACGGGATAGGGAATGTATTTGATGAACGTGCCGAGTCTTAGCAGACCGATGGCAAGCAGGATTACGCCTGACAGCATGACCGCCAGCAACAGTCCCTCCAGGCCTAACTGCGCCGCTGTGGCGGCGACGAGCACGATAAATGCTCCCGCCGGGCCGCCAATCTGAAACCGGCTTCCGCCGATCGCCGACACGACAAAGCCGCCGACGATCGCAGTGTAGAGGCCCCGGTCCGGTGTGACGCCGGAGGCAATGGCGATGGCCATGGACAGCGGCAGGGCGACGATCGCAACGGTCAGACCGGCGAGGACGTCGGCCTTGAGATCACCCAAACCGTAATGCTCGCGCAGAATCGTGACGAGTTTGGGCGTGTAAAGCTCCAGGAAACTGGGCGCTCGAGTCCGGGCGGTCATTGCGACGAGCGGATTGCAGGAGTGGGGAGCTTGAACCGTACGCCGCGCCCTTGACCGGTGCTTGCCGCGTTTTCGCCGATCAGTTCGATTCCGGCAGCGTCGAACGCAGCGACGATCTTGGTGAGCGTGTCGATGACACCCCGTACATTGCCTTCGCTGGCTTCCATGCGCTGAATGGTCGGCAGCGACACGCCCGACAACGCGGCAAGCTCCCGTTGATCGATTCCCAGAAGCGCGCGAGCCGCCCGCATCTGCGCTGCCGTGATCATAAATGCCTCATCATGACGATGCCACGTTCCAGACAGCATGTATAATGTATTATACATCATATATCAAGGTAGGATGATCGATATTGCTGCTTCAGCATACCGCCAGACGGGAATCGCCCGCGCGTCTCCGATGGCCGCGAAGCCCTGCGCCAGATTTCGATCCACTGACTTTTTGAATAGGAGGGAAGGGGAAGCGCCGCAAAGCAGGCGCGATGTCGAGTGCCGCGATTGGTGGAGCTAGGCGGGATCGAACCGCCGACCTCATCATTGCGAACGATGCGCTCTCCCAGCTGAGCTATAGCCCCAAGCCGGCATCGACAAGGCGCGGAATATGGTCAGGTGAAAGAGCGGTGTCAAGCCGACCCACCGCCGATTGCCCGCACAAAGGCGGGACTGTAGATTAGCCGTCCATTTACCGTGGGTTCATCATGCTCGCCCCGTTCTTCGAAGCGCTTCTCATCGTCCTGGACATCGTCTGGTGGCTGATCATCATTTCCGTGGTTGCAAGCTGGCTGGTGGCATTCGGCGTCGTCAACACGCGCAACCCGACGGTCTATCGGATCCTGGATATGCTCAACCGCGCGACCGAACCCCTCTATCGCCCCTTCCGCCGTATCATCCCGCCGATGGGCGGCTTGGATCTGGCGCCGATGATCCTTATCCTAGTGATCTATATCATCCAACGCGAAGTCCAGATCGCGCTGATCCGCGGCTACCTTTAAAGCGCCACCAACGCGCGGTGGGCGAACCATGACGGACATCGCCGAACCCTCCCCGATCGAGCCCTCCGTTTCCAAGGCGCGCGCCGCCTGGATCGTGCGGTCGCCGATCGCCTATCTGCTGATTCTGCTGTTCGCGCTGGCACTTTTCCTGCCTGGGCTGAGGACGCTGCCTGCGGTCGACCGCGACGAGGCGCGCTTCGCGCAGGCCAGCCGGCAGATGATCGAAAGCGGGGACTATGTCGATATCCACCTGCAGGATGAGGCGCGGCTGAAGAAGCCTGTCGGCATCTATTGGCTGCAGGCGGCGGCGACAATGCTGGCGGGCGGCGAGCGGCAGAACAACCCGGTCTGGACCTATCGCCTGCCCTCTCTGCTGGGGGCACTGGGCGCCGTGCTGGTAACGCTTGCGATCGGCCGGCGCTGGCTGGGGGCGGAGGCGGGCTTCATCGGCGCGGCGCTGCTGGCGGCGACCCTATTGCTGGGGTTCGAGGCGCGGCAGGCCAAGACCGACGCCGTGCTGTTGCTGACCGTACTGTTGGCAATGATGCCGCTGGCCGAAGCCTGGGTGCCGGACTCCGAATATGCTTTGGCCCTGCCGCGCCGCCAGTGGGCCCTGTTTTGGGTGGCACTGGGTGTCGGCATCCTGATCAAGGGGCCGATCGTTGTCATGGTCGCGGGTCTCACCGCCCTGGTGCTGGCGGTCTATGACCGCGGGACCGGGTGGCTGATGCGGCTACGGCCTTGGCCGGGTGTCGTAATAACCGCGGCGATCGCACTCCCCTGGCTGATCGCCATCATGGTCTCGAGCCACGGTGCGTTCCTGACGCAGTCGCTGGGCCACGACATGGCGGCGAAATTGACCGGCGGCCAGGAATCGCACGGCGGACCGCCCGGCACCTATCTGGCACTGTTTCCCGTCACCTTCTGGCCGAGCTCGCTGTTCGCATTGCTGGCGCTGCCCTGGGTCTGGCGCAACCGCGGCGACCGCGGCGTAATCCTCGCCCTCGCCTGGGTGGTCCCTTCCTGGATCGTGTTCGAGGCCGTACCGACCAAGCTGCCGCACTATGTGCTGCCGCTCTATCCGGCCATCGCGCTGCTGTCAGGCGCAGCTTTAGCCGACCGGCTGGCGCAGCCGGCGATTACGGATTGGCGGCGGTTGGCGACTCGCGCCGCCATTGGTTTGTGGGCGCTGATCGGCTTCGTGCTGGGCATTGCGATCATCGCCGCGGCACCCCTGGGCGACGGGCGCCTGTCTATCCGCGGGCTTGGCGCCGGCGCCCTACTTTGGGCACTGACCGCGGCCGGAGCCCACTTCGCCTGGCAGGGCGAGCGTGGCAAGGCCGCGCTGTTGGCACTGCCGATGGCGATCCTGGCGTGGGGGATGACGTTCGGCGCTGCGCTGCCAGCGCTGGATGCGCCCTGGATCGCGCCCCGGCTGGCGGAGGCGCTCTACCGTAAGATGCCGGCCGGACACGGCCCGGTGCTGATCGCGGGCTACGGCGAGCCCAGCGCGGTGATTGCCTTTGGCACGGATGTGCGCTTCGGTACCGGGGCGGACGCGGCTAAGCTGCTGGCCGACACCCCCGACGGCATCGCCATTGTCGGCAGCGACCAAACGGAGGCATTCAAGGTTGCGATCGACGAGGCGCACATCGCTCTGCAGCAACTGGATACGGTCGCCGGCTTCAACTACGCCAAGGGAAAGCGCATCAGCCTGACCCTCTACCACCGCGGTCCCTGATGCAGCGGTCCCCACTGGTCTGGCTGATACCGATGGGACTGATCCTGGTGCTGCTGGCCTTTTCCATCGATCAGCCGGTCGCCCATGCGATGGCGGAGGTGGGG
>DATJHU010000089.1:0-8429 GCA_035493715.1 Alphaproteobacteria bacterium
GTATTCCTCAAGTGCCTGCTGGGGCTGGTGAAGCCCGATGCCGGTTCGATCCATATCGACGGCCAAGATATGATCAACGGAGAGAAGTCGGCCCGCGAGAACCGCCGCCGCAACATGGGGATGCTGTTCCAGGGCGGTGCGCTGTTCGACAGCCTGACGGTCTGGGAGAATGTCGCCTTCGGGCTGAACGAGGGTGTCGGCCGTCGGCGCGTCGCGCGGGCAAGATCGCGTCAGGTTGCGATCGAAAAGCTCAGGGCCGTCGGCCTTTCGGCCGATGTCGCGGACCTTGCGCCATCGGAACTGTCGGGCGGCATGCAGAAACGCGTCGGCCTCGCGCGCGCCATTGCGCCGGAGCCGGAAATCCTGCTGTTCGACGAACCGACCACGGGCCTCGACCCGATCATGGCGGACACGATCAACCAGCTGATCGTCAGCAACGTCCACACGTTGGGCGCAACGGCGATTTCGATCACCCACGACATGGGCAGCGCGCGCAAGATCGCGACCCGTATCGCGATGCTGTACCAGGGAAAGCTGATCTGGGAAGGATCGGCCACCGATGTCGAGAATTCCGGCAACCCCTATGTCGACCAATTCGTGCATGGTCGCTCCGAAGGGCCGATTCAAATGCAGGTGCGCGCGCGCTAGCGCGGGCTCTATGATAGCCCGGCAAACGGGCTGATCGGGCGGCAAAGCCCGTAACGGGGAGGGAAAGATGCGGGTGAAACGCTGCGCGGCGCTGCTGGCCGCGGTCATGTGCCTGTCGGGTTCGGCGTTCGCGCTGGACAAGCCGGTGGTGGACGGCTCAGCTCCGATGACGATCGCCCAGGTGCGACGGGGAGCGGATCTCTATGCCGCCAAATGCGCGAACTGCCACGGTGCGCAGCTGGAAGGCAAAACCGCGACAGCGCTGACCGGCCCGACCTTCGCCGGAAAATGGGCGAACCAGACCGCCGAGGATCTGTTCAACCGTACGAAGACCATGCCCTACGGCGCGCCGAACAGCCTTCAGATCGGCGACTATATCGACCTGACCGCTTTCGTCCTGTCGCACAACGGCGCGACCACCGGCGCGGGCGACCTGTCGTCGAATCCGGACGCGCTGAAGCAGATCAAGGCAGTCCAGGTTGCCGGTGGTCAGGCCGCAGCGCCCGCCGGGCCGGTCAGCAAGACCACGACCATCCGCCCGATCGGCGACATCATCGGCGCCGGTCCGACGCAAGCGGAGCTGAGCGCAGTCACGCCCAAGACCACCGACTGGCTGTTCACCAATCACGACTATCAGGGGCAGCGTTTCGTCGATGCCGATCAGATCACCCGTCGCAACGTCGCGGATCTGAAGCCTGTCTGCATGTATCAGGTGGGCGACACCAACCCGTTCCCGACCAACCCGCTGGTCTATAAGGGTCAGATGTTCATCACGAGCCGGGATGCCGTGGTCTCGCTGGATGCGGCGACCTGCAAGGTGAACTGGCGCTATGACCGCAAGTCGCGTGTGCCGGTCAGCTTCGGCCTCAAGATGAACCGCGGCGCGGCGCTGAAGGACGGCAAGCTGGTCTTCGGTACCCATGACGGTTTCCTGATCGCGCTCGATGCCGGCACGGGCAAGGAGCTGTGGGTGCGCGACATTTCCGGCGATCCGCAGAACGGCGGCGGCGGCGTCAACATGGCCCCCTTGCTCTATGACGATCTCGTCGTCGTCGCGCCCGCCGGCAGCGAACTCGACGTGAAGGGTTGGATCGGCGCCTTCAAGCTTGCCACCGGTGAGCCGGTCTGGCGCTTCAACACCGTGCCAGACGACAACGAACCTGGCGCCGATTCCTGGCCGAGCCACGCGGCGCGCCAGCATGGCGGCGGTTCGGTCTGGGGATCGCTGGGGCTGGACGTCGCCAAGGGGCAGCTCTTCCTGCCCGTTTCGAATCCGACGCCGGATTTCGACGGTGACGCGCGCAAGGGCGACAACCTCTACACCTGCGCAATCGTCGTCCTGGACGTCCGGACCGGCAAGCTGATCTGGTTCTATCAGGTGACGCCGCATGACACGCACGACTACGACCTGACCCAGGCGGTCCCGCTGTTCAACGCGAAGATCGATGGAAAGATGCGCAACCTGGTGGTGGCCGCGGGCAAGGAAGGCACCGTCCATGTGCTGGACCGCGACACGCACGAGCACCTCTACGTGGTGCCGGTCACGACCCGGCAGAACACCGACAAGCCGTGGATCGCCATCGACACGACCGCCGGCGGCGAACGGGTCTGCCCCGGTGCCATCGGCGGCGTGCAGTGGCAAGGTCCGTCGTTCAACCCGGACACCAACCGCCTGTATGTCGACGCCGCGGATTTCTGTTCGATCACCCGTGATCCGACCGACAAATCGCGCGGCTGGCTGACGGCGATCGACGCGTCGACCGGCAAGATCGCCTGGCAGTATTCGGCTGAGCGGCCGATGCTGGCGGCGGTGACGACGACCTCGTCCAAGCTGGTGTTCGGCGGCGAACTGGACGGTAACGTCGTTGCCTTCGACGCGGAGAACGGCAAGAAGCTGTTCAACTTCAATGTCGGCGGCCCCATCACCGGCGGCATTGCGACCTACATGGTCGGCAAAAGGCAGTATCTGGTCGCCGCCTCCGGCGCGGCAAACAGCTTCTGGCGCGCGGCCCCCGGCTCGTCCACCATCATCGTGTTCGCCCTGCCGTAATGTAACCGGCACCGTGCCGCGCCACGCCCTGCCTGCAACACAGGCATCTTTTTCAGCGCGCAGTCATAGCCCACTCCGTGTCATATTAAAGTCATGGAGTGGGCGCGGCCTGAGTCGCGCCCGATCGCGAGGATTCATTGGCGCGACCTCTTCACCAATATGTCTGCCAGTCGTGTGGCGCATCCGCTCCTAAATGGAGCGGCAAGTGCGAATCGTGCGGTGAATGGAACACCATGGTCGAAGAGGCCGGCTCCGCCGCGACTCCGGCATCGGCCGGCGGGCTGGGCCGCGGGAAAGCCAGAAATATCGAGTTTGTTACCCTGTCGTGAGCGCCCGAAGGTCTGCCCCGGCGTCTGTCCGGCATTGCAGAGTTCGACCGCGCGGTTGGCGGCGGCTTGGTCCCGGGCGGCTGCACGCTGATCGGCGGCGACCCGGGCATCGGCAAATCGACCCTGGTTCTGCAGCTGGTCGGACGGCTTTCGGCCACGTATCGAACCGCCTATGTCTCCGGCGAGGAATCCGTCGACCAGGTGCGCATGCGCGCCCGCCGGCTCGGTTTCGCCGAAGCGCCCGTCGAACTGGCCGCCGCGACCGAGGTCCGGGACATCGTCGCCGCGATGGATGCCGCGAACGGCCCGCAGATCGTCGTGATCGATTCCATTCAGACCATGTTCGTCGACACGCTCGACAGCGCGCCCGGCACGGTCGCCCAGGTTCGCGCTTCCGCCCAGATCCTCATCAAAACGGCCAAGCGGCGCGGCATCAGCCTGTTGATCGTCGGCCACGTCACCAAGGAAGGCATGATCGCCGGGCCGCGCGTTCTGGAGCACATGGTCGACACGGTGCTCTATTTCGAGGGCGAGCGCGGCCATCAATTCCGCATCCTGCGCTCGGTGAAGAACCGCTTCGGCCCGACCGACGAGATCGGCGTGTTCGACATGACCGGCGAAGGTCTGACAGAGGTATCCAATCCCTCGGAGCTGTTCCTGGCGGAACGGCGCGGCGACGTGTCGGGCACCGCCGTCTTCGCCGGCATAGAGGGGACCCGTCCCGTCCTCGTCGAAATCCAGGCGCTGGTCGGCCCGGCCGCCCTGGGCACCGCGCGGCGCGCCGTGGTCGGCTGGGATTCGGCCCGGCTGGCCATGGTTCTGGCGGTTCTGGAGGCGCGCTGCGGCGTATCGATCGGAAGCCACGACATCTATCTGAATATCGCCGGAGGCCTGCGCATCAACGAGCCGGCCGCCGACCTGGCGGTCGCCGCCGCGCTGGTCAGCGCCCTGTCAGGCGAAGCGGTGCCGCCGGAGGCGGTGATTTTCGGCGAGATCGGACTGGCGGGCGAGGTGCGTGGAGTCGGCCAGACCGAACTGCGCCTCAAGGAGGCCGCCAAGCTGGGCTTCACGCGGGCGATCGTACCCAGCCGGCGCCAGGGCGTCGCGGGCCGCAGCGGCCAGGGTGTAAACGTCACCGAGATCGACCATTTGAGCAAGCTGATCCCGCTTTTCGGCAGCGCCAAAAGCGCGCAGCCGCTCCGGGCGGCTAAACGGTGAGCATGAAAACGGCCTATACGAAGGCGCGCTGCGCCCGGCACCGGTGTTTTGGATGAATACAGTCGATATCGTCGTCATCACGATCATAGCCATCTCCACGGTCATCGCGTTCCTGCGCGGTTTCGTGCGGGAGATGCTGACGATCGGATCGTGGATCGGGGCTGCACTGGTGACGCTGTACGGATATCCTGTCCTGAAGCCGACATTCGAGCAGTGGATTTCCAATAAGCTGTTCGCCGACATCGCGGGCGGTATCTCGCTGTTCCTTGTCAGCCTGATCGTTCTCTCGATTCTCAGCCACTATGTCGCGCGTTTCGTCCGCGGCTCGGCCCTCACGGCGGTCGATCGCTCGCTTGGCCTGTTATTTGGGCTGGTGCGTGGTGCGGTTCTCGTCTCGCTTGCCTATATGTTGATGATCTCGCTGGACCCAAGCCTGGTGCGCGGGGCGCGCACCCAGCCGATGATGGCCCGCGGCGCCGAAATATTGCGCAGCATGACACCCAAGGAATTCGCCGATGGATTGCCGCAGGGGATACAGCTTGGCGCGCAGCCGGAAGCGCCCGGCGACGACAAGCAGGAACCCGGGCAGAGCAGCCCGACTTACAACAAACGCCAGAACGACGCCATGCAACGGCTGATCGATGCGGCTTCGAAGAAATGAGGGCTGACACGATGCTGACCACCCACCCGTTCGACCGTGACGACGACCATCTGAAGGAAGAATGCGCCGTCTTCGGGATCTTCGGCCACCCCGACGCCGCGGCGATGACCGCGCTGGGCCTTCACGCCCTGCAGCATCGCGGACAGGAAGCCTCCGGCATCGTCACCTGCAACGGCCAGCAGTTCCACGCGCATCGCGCGCTCGGCCATGTCGGCGACACCTTCGCCGACCCGCAGCTGATGGCGACCCTGAAGGGCACGGCCGCGATCGGGCACAACCGCTACTCGACGACCGGCGACACCGTCCTGCGCAATGTCCAGCCGCTCTATTTCGAGTTCGATTTCGGCGGCTTCGCGCTGGGCCATAACGGTAACCTGACCAACGCGCTCCAGCTCCGCAAACAGCTCATCCGGCGCGGCTCCCTCTTCCAGTCGACCACCGACACCGAGACCATCTTCCATTTGATGGCCGTGGCCCGCGGCGGCAGCGTGCTGGACCGCATCGTCGAGGCGCTGCGCCAGGTCGAAGGCGCCTATTCCTTCGTCTGCCTGGCGGAGGGGATGCTGATCGGCATACGCGACCCCAACGGCGTGCGGCCGTTGGTGCTGGGCAAGCTGGGCGACAGCTTCGTCCTGGCGTCGGAAACCTGCGGCCTGGACATTATCGGCGCGGCCTATATGCGCGATGTCGAGCCCGGTGAGATGCTTGTCATCGACAGCTCCGGCGTCCATTCGATCCGGCCGTTCGCCGCCGCCGAGCGCCGTTTCTGCATTTTCGAATACATCTATTTCGCCCGCCCCGACAGCCGGATCGAGAACCGGTCCGTCTATGAGGCGCGCGAGAAGATCGGGCGGGAACTGGCGATCGAAGCGGCGGTGAAGGCCGATATCGTCGTGCCCGTGCCGGATTCCGGCGTGCCGGCGGCGATCGGCTATTCCGCGCAGTCGGGCATCCCGTTCGGTCTCGGCATCATCCGCAACCACTATGTCGGCCGGACCTTCATCGAGCCGACCGATCACATTCGCAATCTCGGCGTGAAGCTGAAGCACAACGCCAATGCCTCCATCCTGGCGGGCAAGCGGGTCATCCTGGTCGACGATTCCATCGTGCGTGGCACGACCTCGACCAAGATCGTCGAAATGGTGCGCCAAGCCGGCGCGAGCGAGGTGCATATGCGCATCTCCAGCCCGCCGACCAGCCATAGCTGCTTTTACGGCATCGACACGCCGGAGCAGGAAAAATTGCTGGCGCACCGCTATTCGGTCGAGGAGATGGCCAAGTTCATCGGCGCGGACAGTCTGGCCTTCGTATCGATCGACGGGCTGTACCGCGCCATGGGCGAAGTTGCGCGCAACCCCGAGCACCCGCAATTCTGCGACGCCTGCTTCACGGGCGATTACCCCATCCCGTTGGCTGACCGCGACCAGCGCGCCCATCAGCCGGAATTGATGTTCGAAAGCCGCGCATGACTAAGCAACTTTCGGGGCAAGTGGCCCTTGTTACCGGCGCCTCGCGCGGATTGGGCGCCGCGACCGCCGTTGCGCTCGCCGAAGCCGGCGCCCATGTCGTCCTGCTGGCCAAGACTGTCGGCGGTCTGGAAGAAACCGACGACAAGGTGCGCGCGGTCGGCGGGCAAGCCACGCTGATGCCGATCGACCTGGCCGAGCCCGACAAGCTCGCCTCGCTGGGCCCCGTGCTGTTCGAACGGTTCGGCAGGCTGGACATCTTCGTCGCCAATGCGGCGGACCTGGGACAGCTTACCGCGGTGCCGTCCGCCGATCCCAAGGTCTGGGACCGGGTCATCGCCGTCAACCTGACAGCCAACCAGCGCCTGGCCGCAACGTTGTATCCGCTGCTGCGGGTCGCGCCGTCCGGCCGGGCGATCTTCGTGACCGACAAGACCGCCATTACCAAGAAGGCTTACTGGTCGTCCTATGGCGCGGCGAAAGCAGCGCTGGAGCAGATCGCCGAGGCCTGGGCGATCGAGGCCTCGGTCACGCCACTGAAGGTTCGGCTGTTCGATCCGGGCCCGATGGACACCCGCATCCGCCGGAAGGCCTTCCCGGGTGAAAAGGCTGGGACACAGCCAGCACCTGACCTCGCGGCTAAGCGGCTGGTGGAACTGATCCTCGAAGCCTAGCGCAGAATTGATCTTTCGTAGGTTCTCTCCCTTGCCGACCGACCCGCCAAGAGTTACATGTAACCAGGCGGGAGGGCCGGATCATGGCATCGGTGAGAAGTGTTAAGTCCACCAAGGTGAAGGTTCAGGAACACCGCAACCGACTGCGCGCTCAGGGCTTGCGGCCGATCCAGATCTGGGTTCCAGACGTTCGCGCATCGTCTTTCCGATCCGAGGCGCACCGCCAGTCGCTGGCCGTAGCGGCAGGTGCCCATGCGGTCGAGGATCAAGCGTTTATCGACGCAGTCTCAGACTGGCACGATGAATGAAGCGGGGAGAGATCTGGGCCGTCGCCGGAGGCAAGGATTACGCGGGCAAACCGCGCCCCGTCGTCATCGTGCAGGACGATGCTTTCGACGCGACGGACTCGATCACCATCTGTGCATTCACCACCAATCCGACAGACGCCCCGCTGTTCCGGCTGTTGGTCGAACCTAACACGCACAACGGCCTGCGTTCCGTCTCGCGGCTGATGGTCGACAAGATCACCACCGTTCCGAAATCCAAGTTCGGCGAGCGGATCGGCCGACTGGACGCCGAAGATGTGGTCCGGCTCAACCAGGCCGTAATGGTGTTCCTCGGCTTGGCGGTATCGCCGAGGACAGCCTCAAAAAGAAATTAAACTGCGGCGGCTAGGGCAAACTCTTACATTGTCTGCGCGAACAGGCCAGGGGGGGGCGGATGACGGCGGCGCTCAAGGAACAGCTACAGCCGGTTCTCGCAGCATCTATCTGAAGTGGCCCCTTCCTGAACCGTCACTCTGAGCGGGAGTCCGTCGCCAATGAAGACCACCGCGAAGCAGCTGGTGGAATTGATTCTCGAATAATAGCCCTCGCCCGCGAAGCGGGAGAGGGAGGGACCCATTATGAAATAATGGGAGGGTGAGGGGGGGTTCGACTTCCACCTTCCAGCCCCCTCATCCAGTCCTGCGGACCACCTTCTCCCGCCCGGCGGGAGAAGGCTTTTGGTCAACGCAGCCCCTCCTGCACCAATAGCGGGTAAATCTCCTGCTGGAACTCGGCCATGCCGGTCACGAAGGCCGGCCAGGTCAGCAGCATGCCGTCGATGCCGGCGTCCGACAGCATGCGCATGTCGTCGACGATCTGCTGTTTCGTGCCAAGCAAGCGGAAGCCGCCGTAACCGGCGATCATGTCGGCCTTGATCGTGGCCAGCACGTCCGGCGGAAGGCTTTGCGAATCCAGGCCCATGCCGTTCAGGAAATTATCGGCGGCAACGCCGTCGCCATGTTCCAGCACGCAATGGTCCCACTGGCGCTGCGCATCTTCCCGCGTCTCGCCCAGGACGACATAGGCGTTCATCCACACCTTGATCTCGCGGCCGAAC
>DATJHU010000090.1:0-5446 GCA_035493715.1 Alphaproteobacteria bacterium
ATCGACCGGCGGCGCGGCCTGCCCGTGGCGCTCGGGATCCTCTATCTCCACGCCGCGCGGGCCCAGGGCTGGCGCGCGGCGGGCATCAATTTCCCCGGCCATTTCCTGATCGCGATCGAGCATGAGGACGAACGCCTGATCCTCGACCCGTTCGACCGCGGCGCGCCGATCGATCTCGCGCGACTGCAGCTGATGGTGAAGACGACGCTTGGCGCCGATGCGGAACTGCAGCCGGAATATTATGCGGCGATGACCAATCGCGGCGTGCTGCTGCGACTGCAGAACAACATCAAGACGCGCGTCCGCGACGCCGGGAACCACCAGCACGCCGCCCAGGTGCTGGAGGGCATGGTGGCGATCGCGCCCGAGATCCCCGACCTGTGGCGCGAGGCGGCGGAACTGAGGACCGAGATCGGCGAAATGCGCGGGGCGCTGCGGGCCCTCGACCGGCTGCTCCAGCTCGCCGACGATTCGACCCGCAGCGAGGCGATTGCCCTTCGCCGCAACGTTGCCAGCAAGCTGAACTAGAGCGATCCCGCACGAAAATTCCCGTAGTCGGTAAAAAACCCTGGCCGGAGAGCCGCCGATGGAGCCTGAATCTTCGAAATCGCTTGGCGTGACCCGGGCGGCCATCGGCCTTGTCCAGGCGGTGGCACTCTATGCGCTCTATCACGCGGCCAGGACCAAAAGCTGGCCGGCGACCGAGCCCTTGATCCAGGCGCCGCTGCTGCTCGTTTCGAGCATGCTCCCACTCGTGTTCTTGTTCGGGCTGGGGTCAATCCGGCGGCGGACGCTGTCGATGTGGAGCGCCGCCGCGGCCCTGCTGATGATCGGCCTCGCCGTCCACGATATCGCCCGGTCGGCAGGGGCCGTCGTCGTTTCCGAGTGGTTTCTCGACGAAGGGCATGCGTTCAGCGCACCGTCATCGACGCTCTGGTTCCTGTCCGCGATCTTTCTCTTCATCGGCCAGTCGCTCGTCACCGCCGGCGACCGCGATGGCAAGCCGATCGCGCACTATCCCTTCTATTTCGACGCGGCCTGGAAGCTGGCCCTCCAGCTCCTGCTGTCCGGGCTGTTCGTCGGGCTGTTCTGGCTGATCCTGGCGCTCGGAAACCAGCTGCTCAAGCTTGTGCAGATCACCGTCCTCGACACGCTGATCGACCGCGCGTGGTTTTCCATTCCGGTCACCACGCTGGCGCTTTCCACCGCGATCCACCTGACCGATGTGCGCGCCAGCATGATCGAGGGAACGCGCACGCTGGTGCTGATCGTGCTGTCCTGGCTGCTGCCCGGCATTGCGCTCATCGTCGGCATCTTCCTGGCGGCTCTGCCGTTCACCGGCCTCCAGCCGCTGTGGCGAACGTCGCATGCCGGCTTCATCCTGCTGGCGGTTGCGAGCGCCTTCATCGTGCTGATCAACGCGATCCATCGCGACGGCGCGCACAACGGCGCCCCCCATCGTCTGCTGAAGGCGACCAAGATCGTGGCGATGATCGAGCTTGCGCCGATCGTCGCGCTGGCGGCGGTCGCGATCGAGCTGAGGGTCGGCCAGTATGGCTGGACAGTCGGCCGGGTCTATGCGGCCGCCATAGCCGTCCTGGTCGGCTTTCATGCGGCCGGCTATCTCGCTTCGATGCTGAGGCGCGGTATGGGACCCTCCGTGCTCGAGCGTTGTAACGTGCTCGGGGCGTTCGTGACCGTGGGGATCATCCTGCTGTTAAGCAGCCCGTTCGGCGACCCTGCCCGGATCGCGGTTTCCAGCCAGGTCGCCGCGCTGAAATCCGGCAAGATTCCGCCGGATAAATTCGACTTCAAGTTCCTGCGCTGGCAGGGCGAACGCTATGGCCAGGATGCATTGGCGGCGCTGGCCGCCGATCCCGGCACCGACCCGGCAACCAAGGACCGTGTCCTGCAGGCTCAACGATCGGAGAGCAGGGGCAACGGGGGGACGCCACCGACCGAGCCGGAATTCGCGGCTTCGGTCACGGTCTATCCGGCGGGCCGCGCCCTGCCGAAAAGCTTTGTCGCGCAGCAGGACAAATGGCCTGAGAACGCTCAAGCGGTCGAGCCCCGTTGCCTGAGCGGCAGCAGCGTGAATTGCGAGGCCGTTCTGGTCGATCTGGACGGCGACGGCGTCGATGAGATCGTTCTGGCCGATGCCGACGGAACCGCCGACTACGGCTATACCTATGTTTTCAAGATCGACGATGGCGGCGTTTGGCGGCTCGCCGGCGACCTGCGGCTCAATTTCGGGTGTCCCGGCGTACGCGACGCACTGCGCGCCGGTCAGTTCAGCGCCACGCCATCTCCCTGGAAGGATTTCTCGATCCTGGGCAGGGCATTTCGGATTGGGCCGCCGTTGCCGAATCCGACGAACTGCCCATAAATAGCGCACCCGGCACACCGGCCCGGCAAAGGACGACCCGATGACCCTCAATGTCGCGTTCCAGATGGACCCGCTGGAAACGATCAATATCGACACCGACTCCAGCTTCATGATGGCGATGGAGGCGCTTCGGCGCGGGCATCGGCTGTTCCATTACCAGCCGAAGCATCTGGTGCTGGACGGTAACAGGCTGTCGGCCACGGTCAGGCCGTTCACGGTCAGGCGGGAGCGCGGCAACCATTTCACGGCCGGCGCCGCCGAGCGCATCGACCTGTCGAAGCTCGACCTCGTCATGATGCGCCAGGACCCGCCCTTCGACATGGCCTACATCACCGCGACGCATCTGCTGCAGCATATCCAGCCGGAAACGCTGGTGCTGAACGATCCGGACGCCGTGCGCAACGCGCCGGAAAAACTGTTCGTCACCCATTTCCCCGACATGATGCCGCCGACGCTGATCACCAGCGACAAGGAGGCGGTGCTGGAGTTTCGCGCGCGGCACCAGGACATCATCGTCAAGCCGCTGTTCGGCAATGGCGGGGCCGGCGTGTTCCACCTGAAGCCGGACGACGAGAATCTGGGCGCGTTGCTGGAGACCTTCACCCAGCTCTACCGCGAGCCGGTGATCGTCCAGCGTTACCTCCCGGAAATCCGCCAGGGCGACAAGCGCATCATCCTGATCGAGGGCGAGCCGGTCGGCGCCGTCTCCCGCGTGCCGCAGGAAGGCGAGGCCCGCGCCAACTTCCACGCCGGCGGCGCGGCCCAGGCCACCGAACTGACCAAACGCGAACTGGACATCTGCGCCGCCATCGGCCCGACCCTGCGCGAACAGGGCCTGGTCTTCGTCGGCATCGACGTGATCGGCGACTACATGACCGAAATCAACGTCACCTCGCCGACCGGCATCCAGGAGATCAACCGCCTGAACGGGGTGCAGCTGGAAGTGCTGCTGTGGGACGCGATCGAGGCCCGGGTGGGGCGGGTTTAGACTCGTCGCGTAGGATGGGTGGAGCGCAGCGATACCCATCGATTGGAGCCATAAGAAGAAAGAAACCACCAAGGCACCAAGACACCAAGGGCACTGAGAAGAAACACGGTTTTCTGCTTTAACTTGGCGTCTTGGTGCCTTGGTGTTTCATTCATAATTCATATTCGATGGGTATCGCTGCGCTCCACCCATCCTACAAAATCATTTATACGCCACCGCCGCGCTTGCAGGGCCGGCGAGCTTCAGGATCTTGAAGTCGCGGAAGCCGGCCTCGCGGCACCAGCCGACGAAGTCGGCGCCGGTATAGTCGAAGGCGTCGCCGAACTCGATCAGCATGTTGAGCGACATCAGGAGGCCGAACGCGTTCTCGCGCCGCGCATCGTCGATCAGCGATTCGACGACAACGAACGCGCCGCCGGGCGGCAGCGCGTCGTAGGCTTTCCGAATCAGCATCTTCTTATTCGCCAGGTTCCAGTCGTGCAGGATCATGCCCATGGTGATGACATCGGCCTTGGGCAGGTCGTCGGAGAAGAAGTCGCCGCCGACGGCGGTGACCCGGTCGTTCAGCTGCATGCGGTCGATGCGGCGCTGGGCGATCGGCACGACCTTGGGCAGGTCGAAGCTGGTGCAGCGCATGTGCGGGTTCGCGGCGGCGACGAAGCAGGACAGCTGCGCCGTCGCGCCGCCGACATCGCACAGCGTCTTGTAGGGGGAGAAGTCGAACTTTTCGGCAAGCATCGCGAAATTGCCGGCGGACACGCCGCTCATCGCGTCCATGAACTGCTCGAGCCGCGCCGGATCTTCGTACAGCTTGGTAAACATGGATGCGCCGGTCAGCTTGACCTCGTTCTGCGGCGCACCGGTCTTCAATGCCTCGGTCAGGTCGGCCCAGAAGCGGTAGAGGCGGGCATTCGCCATCTCCAGGATGCCGCCGACATAGGCCGGGCTGTCGCGGTCCAGAAAAAGCGCGCCGTCCGGCGTGTTGGCGTAACGCGCGGCCGGTCCGTCGCCCTCGCGCGCCAGTAGCCCGAGCGCGACCAGCGCATCGGGGAAATCCGGGACGGCGCGGGCGTTGAGGCCCAGCGCAGCCGCGATTTCAGCCGCCGTCAGCGGCCCCTTGGCCAGCGTGGTGAACAGACCGAGCTCGACGGCGGACAGCAGGGTTTTCGACCCGAAGAAGCCCATGCCGATCTGCATGATGTGGGAAGGATCAGGCTGGGACATCGGGTGCTCCTGGCGGGTGCAATGCTATCCGCGAGAATCCCCGATTTGACGCTTTGTGCAAGGCAAATGTTCGTGACGCTCCGCAGCCTCACGAACACGGGCCTTCGTCCCGACGTTCGCCGCGATGATCGCGGGAACTAACGGTTTCCTACTTTCCATCCACCGTGATCGCCAGAACGGCGTCGCCATGGCGCGGCGAGGACAAGGCGGAGTTGCCGGCGTTCAGGAACAAAGTGCCGTTGGCGACGATCTGCGGGCTACCGTCCAGGTTGCCGCCGAAGGCCTTCACGCCGTTGACCGCGTCCCAGGTCTGCACGTCGTCGAAATCCCACAGGATCTTGCCGGTCGCGGTGTCGTAGGCGCGCAGGTGTCCGTCGGTGCTTCCGGAAAAGGCGACGCCGGGGATCAGCGTCACGGCGGCCTGCTGCGTATGGCGGCAGCCGCCCGGACCCCAGCCGCAGGGCTGTGCCGGGGATTCGGTGTGCCACACGATCTTGCCGGTTTTCAGGTCGATGCCGCTGAAGCCGCCTTCCTTGCCCTCGGTCAGGGAATTGCTGGGCGTGCCGACATAGACCTTCTCCTTGTCCGCGGCCGAGCCCCAGATCGGATCGGCGGACGAGCCCTTGCCGACCGTGGCCGACCACAGGATCTTGCCCTTGTTGGCGGGGTCGAAGGCCCAGACCATGCCGGACTTGGAGCCTGAGACCAGGATGTCCTTGCCGTCCGCCATCGTCTGCATCAAGGGCGGGCTGCTGAAATCATGGTCCGGCCACTGCGGCGAGGGGCAGTTGCCGACCGGCTTGCCGTCGCATTTATAGAGCCAGGCGTCGCCGGCCAGGACCTGGGAT
>DATJHU010000091.1:0-45927 GCA_035493715.1 Alphaproteobacteria bacterium
GCCGCCGGATCGACTCCGGGTCGCGGCCGGTCAGCGCGGTGAAGATGATGTCGAAATGCTTCGCGGCGAAGCGCTTGCCGATCGGCGAGCCGCTGGCATTCATCAGCGCCGGATAGGGCTGGATCGGCTTCGGCCGCTGCAGCGCCTGCTTGACCGTATAGAACTGCCCCTGGAAATCGATCTCCTCGTCGGAGGTCCAGAGCAGCTTCATCAGGCTGATCCATTCCTCCGCCACCGCATAGCGTTCGTCGTGGCCCAGCATCGGCGAACCGAACAGTTCGAGCTCCCGCCGGTTCCAGCCCGTCACGACGTTCAGCGTGAAGCGCCCGCCGCCGATATGGTCGATCGTCGTCGCCTGCTTGGCCGCCATCACCGGGTGGTTGAGCGGCACATGCACCGTGGAGAAGACCGAGGGATAGCGCGTCTGGGCGCTCACCGCCGCGGCAAAGGTCTGCGTCTCGAAAATATCCTCGTTGAAGTCCGTGACCCCGCCGAACCCGCGCCAGCGGCCGAGCGGCACGATGGCCTCGAATTCCATCTCGTCGGCCATCCGCGCTGTCGCCGTGACATTGCCCCAGGTGGTTTCGAACACGCCCTCCATGGTCGACATGGTGGCCGCGCCGCTGACATTGGTGCAGAAGGTGCCGAGTTTCAGCCGGCGCGTCCCGAAGAGCGGATTGGTTTTTGCCAGGGCCTCGAGGCGAGCCTCCTGGGCGCGCTTTTCCTGTTCAAATGCCATCTGAAACCCCGAGCCCAGAGTATTATTTTAATTGATATTATTTTTAGAAGAGTGAAGGCTGCACTTCGATCCGCGTACGCCGTCCGACTTCCCCCGCCGGAACCTGTGCGATGACGCCTTCATGGGCCAGGAGGGCCGCCTTGACGGGGACACCGCCGCCAAATCCGGTGAGGCTGCGGTCGCTGCCGATAACGCGGTGGCACGGGATGATCACCGCGATGGGATTCGCACCGTTCGCCGCGCCAACGGCGCGGAAGGCCCCTGCCCGGCCGACCTGCTCCGCGAGCTGGCCATAGCTGACCGTCTTGCCGAACGGGATCGTCAGCAGGCCGTCCCAAACAGCACGCTGGAAAACCGTGCCGTCGGGCGAAAGCGGAAGGTTGAAAGCCTTGCGGTCGCCGGCAAAATATTCCTCGACCTGGTCCCGCACCGGCTTGATCGCATTGTCGTCGGGAAACAGGCCGGTCTCGTCGAGCCGCCCGAAATGCAGCCGCTTCACTTCGCCCTCGGCATCGACCGCGACGCTGAGCAGCCCGATGGGAGAGTTGAACGCGCCGAAATACCAGCGCTTTGGATGTTCCCGATTCATTCCAAAACCATAGAGCGGCCGGAAGTGTTTTTCCAGCGCCTTTGTCAGTCGTCGTCGGCGTAGGGATTCTTGCCGCCGCTGCCCCTGAGCAGCAGGCGGATCGGCACGCCTTCGAGGCCGAACGGTTCGCGCAACCCGTTCACCAGATAGCGCTGATAGCTGTCGGGCAATTCGTCCGGTTGGGAGACGAACAGGGCAAATGTCGGCGGCCGCGCCTTCACCTGGGTCATATAGCGCAGCTTGTTGGTGCGCCCCTTCGCGAGCGGCGGCGAATGCGCCTCCTTCATCGCTTCCAGCCAGCGGTTGAGCTGGCCGGTCGAAACGCGCCGGTTCCACACATCGTAGATATCGGTCACGCTTTTCAGCAACGCATCGAGCTTTTGCCCGCGCAGCGCGGAGATCGTCACCGTCGGAACGCCCAAGACCTGGGGCAGCGAGGTCTGCAACCGGTCCGAGAGGCGCTGGAGCGAAGCCTTGCGGTCCGCCACCGCGTCCCATTTGTTGATCGCGATCACAAGCGCGCGGCCTTCCTCCAGCACCCAGCGGGCGATGGTCAGGTCCTGCTTGTCGAGCACCGCCTCGGCGTCGAGCAGCAGAACCACGACATGGGCCAGCCGGATCGCGCGCAGCGTGTCGTCGACAGCCATCTGCTCCAGCTTTTCCGACACGCGGGCGCGGCGCCGCAGGCCGGCCGTGTCGATCAGGCGGAATTTATGCTCGCCATGGTCGAAATCGACCGAGATCGCATCGCGGGTCGTGCCGGCTTCGGGTGCGGTCAGCACGCGCTCCTCGCCCAGCAGCGCGTTCATCAGGGTCGATTTGCCGGCATTCGGCCTGCCGACGATTGCGACGTGGATGCGGCCCGAGCCTTCACCCTCCTCCTCGTCCTCGTCGGGGCCACGCCCCTCGATATAGGGCTGCAAGGCGTCGAACAGATCGCCCAGCCCGTCGCCATGTTCAGCGGAAAGCGCGATGGGCGTCCCGAAGCCCAGGCCATAGGCTTCACCGATGCCGGGGATGCCCGCCTTCCCCTCGGCCTTGTTCGCAACCAGGATGACCGGCGTCTTCTGCTTGCGCAGATCCTGCGCAACCAAGGTATCGAGCGCCGATACGCCTTCGCGCGCATCGATGACGAACAGGGTCACATCCGCGTCGCGGATCGCCATTTGGGTCTGGGCACGCATGCGCGCCTCCATGCTGGCGTCGTGAACGTCCTCCAGCCCAGCGGTATCGATGATCCGGAACGGCACGCCGGCCAGCGACGCCTCCGCCTCGCGGCGGTCGCGCGTCACGCCGGGCGTGTCGTCGACCAGCGCCAGCCGCTTGCCGCTCAGGCGGTTGAAGAGCGTCGATTTGCCGACGTTCGGACGGCCGATAATCGCCACGACCGCAAGGTCGCGGATGACGCTGCCGCCCCCTTCAGGGCTGTCCGGATCGGTCACTTATAGGCGGACAACACGCCGTCATTCGTCAGAATGTACAGCGTGCCGTCGGCCACGACCGGAGGAACGTCGATCGTATCGGACGCGGCCGTGACCGTCAGAACACGGCCGTCGTCAGGCGAAGCTTCGATGATCTGGCCCATCGAGTTGGTCAGCAGCAGGCGGCCGCCGGCCAGCACCGGGCCCTGCCAGTAAACCGGATGCTTGCGCTTTTCCATGTCCTCATGGGTCTGGAGCTGCGAGATCCACAGGATTCCGCCCTTCTCGCGCGACATGCAGACCAGCTCGTTATAATTGTCGAGCATGAACACGAAGTCGCCGGCAACCCAAGGCATGTTGCTGGAGCCGACCTCGTGCTGCCACAGGCGTGCACCGCTGCGTTCGTCGATCGCGACGAAACGGCCGCCTTGCGAAACCGAGAAGACCGTACCCTTGTCGATCACCGGCGGCGTCGAGATGTCGGTCAGGCTCCACAGCGCGTTCGTGTGGCGGATCGACACCAGGTTGTCCTGCCAGGTCGTGCGGCCGGTCTCGACGCGCAGCGCGAAGATTTCACCCGAGGAATACGGGATGACCGCGATCGTGCCGTCGACGGCCGGCGCCGCCTGGCCCAGCACGCCCTCCGACTGTGGAAGACCGCCATGGCTCCATTGCGTCTGCCCGTCGGCCGCGCTCATCACCTGCGTCTGGTTGTCCAGTGTCGTCACATACAGCCTGTCGCCCGAATAGGTGACGGCGGAGCGCGGCGGCGCGGTCAATTGCCGGCGCCAGATCAGGCCGCCGTTGGATGGATCGAGCGCCTGGATCTCCGGATAACCGGCGGTGACGTACAGGCGTCCGCCGCCATAGGCGATGCCGCCGCCCAGCGTATCGGTGCGCGCGTCCTGCGGCGAAATACGCACGCGCCACAGCTGATGTCCGGTCGCCGGATCGAGCGCCGTGACCTCGGCCTGCGTGTCGAGCACGAAGATCTTGCCGTCGGCGACGATCGGAGTGCCGGTATAGAGCAGATGGCTCTGCGGCCCCTCCCCCGCTTCGACCGACCAGACCTTCTGCGGGCTGGGCCCGAGCGCGAGATGGCCGGGATTGTGCGAAGCCACCGCGCCGATCTGAGCCCATTCGTGATTGGGCACCGGGGCCGGCAGAACGACCTTCGCGGTTGCCTGGGTTTTGTCGGTCTTCAGCTTCTGATCGACGACCAGAACCGAAACGCGCTTGCCCGGTAGCTTGGGCTTGTCGGAGTCGCCGAAGATTCCCGAGATCGTGTCGCAACCCGCGACAGCCAGCAGGGCACACCCCAGAAACGCAAGGCTGGCAATGCGAGATCTCTGCATTCGGATCACTTCCCGCGGTAGAGGTCGGCCAACGCACGGGCGCGCGCGGCCATATCAGGGGGCGCACCTACGTCCTGCGCCAACTCGGAAAACATCTTAGCAGCCGATTCACGCTGTCCTGCGCGCGCGGTCAAGAGGGCGATGGCCTCCTTCGCACTGAAACGCCAGGGGCTAGCCTTATTTGCGATCGCCTGGAGGCGCGGGATGAGGGGTTCGGGGTTCGCCTCGTCGGCCGCGATATACCCCAGGCGCACGATCGCCAGGTCGCGCATCTCCTCGCTCGCCTGACCGCCATCGGCGATCTGATGATAGACTTGCGCCGCCGCCACGTTGTTGCCGGCGCGTTGGCGCATGGACGCTTCGGCGAACTGCGCGAGCGTCGCCTTGGCCGGATCCGCCTTGGCCGCATAGGCCGAGATCGCGGCGATGGCCTCGGCTTCCTGCCCCGGCTTGATCCCGGACAGCAGGGCCTCGAACTCGGCCGTCTGCGCTTCCTTTTGCGCGTGTTGCCGCGCAATCCAGTAATTGACGCCTTCCGCCACCAGCACGACCCCGATGACCGCGGCGAACATCAGCCCGCCATAGCGCCGCCAGAAGGCGGCCATGCGGTCGCGGCGATAGTCCTCATCAACTTCGCGAAAGACTTCTAAATCCGACATCGAAAATTTTGCACGACCGCGACGGCGGCAGCCCTTTACGGGTTAAGAGACAGATTGAGCGCCGATATCAGAGCCCCTAGGGCCTGTCCACCCATATTTGGTGGACGGCGACGCGTGTATTTACACGTCGGACAGGAACAAGGTGCGACGCGTACCCGTCGGCACGCGAGCGCCGCAGTGACGCATCCGACGTGTAAATACACGCGTCCCTTCGGGTTGAGCAAGGATGGGGCATCCGCGGCGTCGCGGCGGGTTGCGCGTACCGCGGGGTACGTGCGGCCCCTGTCTCCTGGCGTCTGACCCATCCTTGCTCAACGCCGCTCCACAAAATATGGATAGACAGGCCCTAAGGTGGGTCAGGCAAAGCCTAGCTTATAAGCTGATCCACATGTGCACCTTTATCATCTTCAACCGCCCCGATCACCCCTGGCCGATCCTGATCGCGGCGAACCGTGACGAGCGCTTGGACCGGCCCTGGCTGCCGCCCGCGGCGCATTGGCCGGAGCGGCCGGATGTCATTGCGGGACAGGACGAGCTGGCGGGGGGCAGCTGGCTCGGCATGAACAGCAGCGGAGTCGTCGCCGGTATCTTGAACCGCGAAGGCACATTAGGCCCTCAAGCGGGCAAACGCAGTCGGGGGGAGCTGGTGCTCGATGCGCTGGATTTTCCGGATGCGATCGACGGCGCCGAAGCCCTGGGCAGCCTCGATCCGTACGCCTATCGGCCGTTCAACATGGTGATCGCCGACAATCGCGATGCGTTTCTGCTGGTCCATCGCGGCGAACCGGACGGCGCGCCGATCGCGGTCGAACCGCTTCCGGAGGGGCTGAGCATGATCACCGCCCGCGAACGTGACGACCCAAGGTCGCCGCGGATACGGCACTATCGTCCGCTTTTCGTGGCCGCCGCGGCGCCCGACCCGGACACCGGCGATTGGCGCGCCTGGGAGGCGCTGCTGGCATCCCGCGACCGGGAACCGGGCAGCGGCCCGGGCGGCGCGATGTTCATCGAGCCGGATCCGGCGGTGGGCGTCTCCAATTTCGGCACGTCGTCATCGAGCCTGATTGCGCTGCCGGCTATTGAATCGGCGGAAAAGCAGCCAATCTGGCGTTTCACGAGCGGGCGGCCGGAAGATTGGATCTGGCGCGACATGGCGCGCTTTTGAAGCCGGGCCGGCGATCCACGGAATTGAACCGGCAGACGCGAGGGGCTACGATAGACGCGTAACGCATGCGGACTCGTGCCCAGGATGCGGCTGGGTTTCGATGCAGCGCCTCGTTCTCCCGCCGATGCCCGTGGGCCGTCGCGAAAAAGGATAGTTAGAGATGTCGAGACGCCGACGGATTTATGACGGCAAGGCCAAGACGATGTTCGAGGGGCCTGAGCCGGGCACCCTGATTCAATATTTCAAGGATGACGCGACCGCGTTCAACGCGCAGAAGCGCGAGATCCTGTCCGGCAAGGGCGTGCTGAACAATCGCATCTCCGCCTATCTGATGACCAAGCTGGCGGATATCGGCATCCCGACCGCGTTCATCCGCCGTCTCAACATGCGCGAGCAGCTGGTTCGCGAAGTCGAGATCATTCCGCTCGAGGTCGTGATCCGCAACGTCGCGGCCGGCTCCTTCACCAAGCGCTTCGCCGTGCCCGAGGGCACGCAGCTCGAGCGTTCTGTCATCGAATATTTCTATAAGAAGGACGAGCTCAACGACCCGATGGTGTCGGAAGAGCACATCACCGCCTTCAAATGGGCGACGCCCCATGAGCTGGACGAGATGGTCGCCCTCACCGTCCGCGTGAACGACTTCCTGAGCGGCCTTTTCCTGGGCGTCGGCATCAAGCTGGTCGACTTCAAGCTCGAATTCGGCCGCATCTGGATCGATGACGACATGCACATCGTTCTGGCCGACGAAATCAGCCCCGACAATTGCCGCCTGTGGGACACCAAGACCAACGAAAAGTTGGACAAGGACCGCTTCCGCCAGGATCTTGGCAAGGTGGTCGAATCCTATTCCGAGGTCGCCCGCCGCCTGGGCATCATGCCCGAGGAAGGTCTGGGCGACGGTCCCACCCTGGTTGCCGAGAACTGATCGATGAAGGCACGCATTGAAATCCGGTTGAAGGCCGGCATCCTCGACCCGCAGGGCAAAGCGATCGGCGGCGCCCTGTCCGGCCTCGGCTATTCGGGGCTCGGCGAAGTGCGCCAGGGCAAGCTGATCGAGATCGACCTGCCGGGCGCGACCGACAGGGCCGCGGCCGAGAAAGAGGTCGCGGCCATGTGCAAGACGTTGCTGGCCAATCCGGTGACCGAAGATTTCCGGGTCGAACTGACCGACTGATCCGGGGCGTTTCGCCCATGTTCCTGCACGAAATCCCTGGGATCGCCGCCGGACTCGACGCGCTGACGGCGGCCCATCCGCACTTCGCGGCCGCCGATCGCGCCAGTTTCCCGTGGAAACGGCGGGACGCCGATTTCGGTGGGCTGACCCGGATGATCCTGGGGCAGCAGGTTTCGACCCACGCCGCCGCCGCGATGGAGGCGAAGCTCGAACGGCTGATGCCGGAGGCCGATCCGGCCTTCTTCCTGACCCTGACCGACGAGCAGCTGCGCGGGGCCGGTTTCAGCCGGCAGAAGATGCGCTATGCCCGGGCGCTCGCCGAAACGCTGGTCGCCGACCCGCGTTTCCTGGCGCGGCTGCCCGAGATGGACGACGAGGCGGTCATCGCGACGCTCGTCACCCTGCCCGGCATCGGCCGCTGGTCCGCCGAGGTCTATCTGATGTTCTGCCTGGGGCGTCCGGACGTCTGGCCGGCAGGCGATCTCGGCATCGTACTGGGCATGCAATATCTGCTGGGCCTGCCGGAAAAGCCCAAGCCGGACCGGATGGTCGCCCTGGCCGAAGGCTGGCGGCCGCATCGCAGCGCCGCTGCGCTGCTGGTCTGGGATCACTATATGAAGGTGGCGGCCGAGCGACGCCGGGAACAGAGGCAGGCGACCAAGGGTTCGACGCGGTAACAGCCCAGGAGAGAGCCATGCCCGACGATCATTTCTTTACCGAAGCCGGAAGAACGACGGAAACATTAAAGGAAGCCGTTCCGCCATTGCTGATGGCGCTGGGTGCGATCAGCCTCTTGCGAAGCTCCCGCCTGTTGAGCCTCGTGGCCGCCGGAGCGGTTCTCTACAACCTGGCCAACGCGACGGAGCAGAAGCGCCGCAAGAACGGCGCCAACATCGCTGCGCGCCGAGCCGTCGGGCGCAGCATCGACCAGGAGATGGAGGATTCCTTCCCTGCCAGCGACCCGCCCTCGTTCTCCGGCGCGACCGCAGGCGCACCTTAAGGCAGGAACTGCTCCTTGATCACGCGCTCCTCGAGCGCGTGTTCGGGGTCGAACAACAGGGTCAGCGAGACCGAGCGGTCCTCGAATATCTCGACCTCGCGCACCTCGCGCACCTCGGTCGAATCCGCGACTGCCGACACAGGCCGCTTCTCGGGCTCCAGCACCTCGATCTTTACTTGCGCCGTGTGCCGCAGCAGGGCGCCGCGCCAGCGCCTGGGCCGGAATGCCGCGATCGGCGTCATGGCCAGCAGGTTGGCATCGAGCGGCACGATCGGTCCGCCGACCGAAAGGTTGTAAGCCGTGCTGCCGGCCGGCGTCGCAACCAGCGCGCCGTCGCAGATCAGCTCTTCCAACCGCACGATGCCGTCGACCGAGATCCTGAGCTTCGCCGTCTGCCGGGTCTGCCGCAGCAGCGACACGTCGTTGACCGCCTTGGCGTCCACTTCCCTGCCGTCGACGGTGCGCGCCGTCATGCGCAGCGGATGCAGGAACACGCCCCGGCTCCGCGCCACCCGGCCGGGGATGTCGTCCTCGTGGTAATCGTTCATCATGAAACCGATGCTGCCGCGGTTCATGCCATAGATCGGCAGGTTCCGGTCCATATGCAGGTGCAGCGTTTCCAGCATGAAGCCGTCGCCGCCCAAGGCGACGATAACCTCGGCCTCGTCGAGCGAGGCGTTGCCGTAACGGCTCGACAGCTTCAGCAAGGCTTCCTGCGCGTCGGGCGTGTCCGCCGCGAGAAAAGCGATCTTGGACATGGCGCCCTGCTGGCTGATGGTGCTCATTCAGGCGTTGTATCGGTGCAGTCGACGCTGAGCAATGCGGGTCCGCGTAACCTTGCCTCCACCCCGGGCGAACTCGTGCTATGAAACGCAGCTCTCCGGCACCCGGCGGGCGCCCCGCGCGGGCAAAACGCCTCGGGCCCGTATCGAATGGAGGAAAAGATGCTGTCACGGCGAGATTTTCTGGGCACCAGCGCGATTGCCGCCGTCGCAATCGCGGCCTTCGGCGCCGATGGCGTGTTCGCCGCCACGCCGGTCGAGAAGGTGAAGATTGTCCCGTTCTCACCCCAGGGCGAAGCTCAGCCGGCCGTCGAGGTCGACAAGATCGTCATGAGCGACGCCGAATGGAAGGCGAAGCTGACGCCGATGTCCTTCTACGTCGCCCGACAGGCCGGCACCGAGCGGGCTTTCTCAGGCCCGCTTCTGAACGAGCACGGGACCGGAATCTTCGGCTGTGTCTGCTGCAACACCGCCCTTTTCAGCTCGGCCACCAAATTCGAGTCCGGCACCGGCTGGCCGTCCTTCTTCCGGCCGATCGCCAAGGAGAACGTCCGCGAAAAGCGGGATGCCTCATTGGGTATGGAGCGGACCGAGGTCCTGTGCGCGCGCTGCGACGGCCATTTGGGCCACGTGTTCGACGATGGCCCGCAGCCGACCGGGCTGCGCTATTGCATGAACTCCGCGTCGCTGAACTTCATCGCGACCGTAGCCTGAGGAGAGGCAATGTCCATGTTTGCGAAATTCATCCGCCACGGTGTCCTGGGACTTGCGATCCTGGTCGCGCCGGCCGCGGGCTTTGCCGCCGCCCTGCCCAACCCGACCACCGACGCGCCGCTCGCCGCATCGCACGGCAGCGAGAAAGCCGTCCTGGCCGGCGGCTGCTTCTGGGGTGTCCAGGCCGTGTTCCAGCATGTGAAGGGCGTCACCAACGTGACGTCCGGCTATTCCGGTGGCGCGGCCGACACGGCCCATTATGAAATCGTCAGCGGCGGCGCGACCGGGCACGCGGAATCGGTCGAGGTCACATATGACCCGGCACAGATCAGCTATGGCCAATTGCTGAAAGTCTATTTCGCGATCGCGCACGACCCGACACAGCTGAATTATCAGGGGCCGGACGAAGGCACGCAGTATCGTTCGTCGATCTTCTACAGCAGCCCCGAGCAGCAGAAGATCGCCAACGACTATATCGCGCAGCTGACGGCGGCAAAGGCGTTCCCTGAGGCAATCGTGACCAAGGTGGTGCCGCTCAAGGCGTTCTATCCGGCCGAGGCGTACCATCAGAACTTTGCCACGCTGCACCCGAATCATCCCTACATCGCCCATTGGGATTTGCCCAAGGTCGCGAACCTGCAGAAGGAGCTGCCGGACCTCTACGTGACGCCCGTCACCAACTGACGGCCGCCACGGGGCACAGATATTCCGGTGCCCGCTGGGTCGGGCGGCTGGCCTTACAGCTAAACTTGGTCTACCAGAGGGCGCGTAGATAGCGACGCAGGCCGCGCCAGCGTGCTATCACCCATGGCCGTGGCGGATTGCCGGCGGCAAGACTGGATTCAAGGACAGTTCGATGAGCGAAGACAATCGCGGCGGCGCACCTAATCGCAGCGGCCCCGGCGGCGGTCGTGGCCCCGGCGGCGGCAACCGTGACCGGCGCGGCGGCCGGGACGGGAAACCCGGCGGCGGCCGGCACAAGGGCGGCGGCTTCGGCAAGGGCCCGGCCAGGCAGGAGCGCGCGGAGACCTATGAAAGCCTGAAAGAACTGACCCGCGGCGAAGGCTTCCGCATCGACAAATACGTGCTCGCCGAAAAGAAGTCGCACAAGCCGGTGAAGACGGAATACCGCCTGACCCGCGAAGGCCTGAAGGGTGTGCACAGCTTCCCGCGCCTGGTCGACGCGCAGACCGCCGCGACCGCCCCCCTGCCCGAGCCGGAGCCCGAGGTTGCGGAGGAAATCGTCGAACTGGCGACTGAAACCGCCGAGGGTGAAGCTGTCGAGAGCGAAGCTGGCGAAAGCGACGCCCCAGAAAGCGAAGCCCCAGAGAGCGACGCCCCAGAGAGCGACGCGGTAGAGAGCGCGGGACAGCCAAGCGGCGACGCGACCGGGCAAGCCACCGAAGAAGAAACGGGCAGCGAAGAACAGGCGGTCTGACCGGGATGCCATCCCGCTTCACCCCCGGCTCGGCCGTCTATACCAAGGACGGCCGGCACTATGTGGTCGATGAGGCCGTGCACGGCATGGTCTATTGCACCGCCACCGGGGGTGCGGAGACCGAGTTTCCCGAATCCCAGCTGATGACCGAGGCCGAATGGGCCGCGCGCACCGGCGGGCGGCGCGAGATGCTGTACAGCCGGCTCAAGCAATCCCGCGCCTTTATGCCACCGAAGACAGTGATCGATCACGCCGGCGCCGTACGCACCCTGGCCAGGGTGGAACAGCTTTTCCCGGGCCTCCTGGACTTTATCGCGTTCACCGCCGCGAGCCGGATGCTGACCGAAAGCGGCGATCAAGCCCTCGTCGCCGAACTGTCGATCGCGAAATGCCGCGCGGTTTTCGATGCCGCAACACCGGAAGTGCGGGCGAACCTCTTGGCCGAGGCGATCAGCACAACCCCGGCGACACTGATCAGCGCCTCCAGCCTTGGCGAAAACATGGCGCGGGCGATGATCGAGAAGGGCTTGGACACGGCAGCTTTCGACGCCTTCGGATCCCGCCGCCGCAACTGAGAGCGGATGCTATAAACTCTGCGTGACGCCGGTTCCGTTTCCGCGATTATCATCCTCAAATTTGGACCAAATACAAATAAGGATGTCGCGGTGACCTATCTTCGGCCGTGGTTGTTCGGCGTGTTGATTTCCCTTCCGTTGACTTCGGCGGGCGCCGCCGACTGTACGCTGAAGAAGGTGGCAACCTTCGACGCCAAGGTCGAATCCGGCGCACTTTTGATCACGGCAAAGATCGACGGTCGCGATGTCCCGGTCACGTTGGATACGGGATCGCCTTATAATCTGATCGATACAAAGCTGGTTTCCGAACTCAATTTGCCGATCACCCAGAGTTCCCATTTCGCCGCGGCCGTCGATGCCGCAGGTCGCACGATCCAGAAGATTGCCACGGCGCACACTGTGGATTTGGGCGTTTCCAAGACTACAAACACACCCTTCCTGATCGGCGGAGAAGCAAGCACTCGGCTTCGCACTGATGCTCTGTTCGGCACCAGCTTCCTTGAGGCGAACGATCTGGAACTCGACCTTGCTCATGGAAAGGTCAACATTTTCCTGTCTGATCACTGCCCCGGTCGGGGTGTGTATTGGGCACGCGAATATGTGCCCATTCCGATACGTGTCCAGAAAGACACAGGGCATATCTTTTTGCCCGTTGCTCTGGACGGATTCGAAACTATTGCATTGTTGGACACTGGCGCCGGGCTGTCCGTTGTTGACAAACGTCTAGCCGAAGGAAAGCTCGATGTCCCAACCGGCGGCGGTAAAGACAAGCCAGACGGAAACATGGTCGCGGGCAGCGGTGCAACGATCCCATATTACAAACATACGTTCGGAACATTCGATATTGGCGGCTTAGCGTTCCGAAATGCCGAACTTGCGGTGATGCGCAACAGATTGCATCACGCGAATGACGACGTCATGAGCGCCCATATTACACTACAGGACGAAACGCCGGTCGATGCGCCGATAATCCTCGGGCTCCCTCACATCGCTAAACTTCGCATGTATTTCTCCTTCAAGGAGAACATGCTCTACGTCACGCCCGCCAACGCGCAATAGGCTGCCCTACCCCTACTGCCTCGGGTGGTGGTCGATGATGGTGCGCATCATGTGGGCCAACCGGGCACCGGGGCCGTTCACGCCGACGCTCTGGATGCTGACCCTCGCCCCTTCCAGAAGCAGGAACAACTCGTCCGCCAGCTCGTCCGGCCGCTCGTAACCGGCGTCGCTGCACCAGAGGACCAGTTGGTTGCGCTGTTCGGTCTTGAAGGCCTCGATCACGCGGCGCGCCGGATGATCCTTGTCCGGCAGTTCGATGGCCGCATTGGCCAGCGCGCAGCCGCGGTCGGCCTCCTTGATCATCAGTTCGCTGACATAGGCGACCCAGGCGCGCAGCTGCGCCTCGGCGTCGGGCGCATGCTCGGCCCTGAAAGCCTCCCACTCCCCCCGGCATTCCTCGGCAAAGGCACGCAGACAGTCGGCGATCAGCACGTCCTTCGACGCGAAGTGCCGATACAGGGTCATCTTGTTGGTGCCGGCGGTCGCGGCGATGGCGTCGACGCCGATGGCGCGGATGCCCAGGCGATAGAACAGGTCCCGCGCAACCGTCAGGATCCGGTCGCGCGGCGCCGCCTTCTGAAAGGCCTCTGTCGCAATGCTGTCCAGGCTTATTGACACGAAACTTACCGGTCAGTAACGTTGACTTGTTACCGACCTGTAACACACTTTGTACATCAGGTCACGAGCTGCGTTTTCCAATCGCCGGTCAACGGCGGATCAGCCAAGAGACCGCCATGCAGTCCGCCCCTCGCCCGCTGACACCCGTCGCCGACTTGCCGGGCGCCAAGCCGAATACCAAGCAGACATGGCGCCGCCGGCTGCTGATCGGGGCGGCTGTCGCGATCCTGGCGGCGGGCGCGATTTACGGCGCGCACTGGTTTCTGGTCGGCCGGTTTCTGCAGACGACCGACAACGCCTATTTCCAGGCAGACAACGCGGTCGTCGCGCCGAAGGTCTCCGGCTACGTCTCCGCGGTCGATATCGCCGACAATCAGCTTGTCGCCGCCGGACAGGTCCTCGCCCGGATCGACGACCGGGATTATCGCATCGAACTGGCGCAAGCTGAGGCCGACGTCGCCCAGGCCAAGGCCGAGCTGGGCAACATCGCGGCCCAGATCGAGCAGCAGAAGGCCCGGCTGGCACAAGCCAATGCCGGCCTCGCCTCCTCGGGTGCCTCGGCCGAATTCGCCGCGCAGGAAGCCGGCCGGTTCAATACGCTGGTCGGCAGCGGCGCCGTCAGCTTGAAGCAGGCGCAGCAGGCCCTATCCGAGCGCAAGCGCGCCAATGCCGCCGTGGCGGAATCCCAGGCCGCGGTCGAGGAAACCCAGAAACAGGTGGGTGTGCTGGAAAGCGCACGGATGAAGGCGGACGCCGCCCTGCAGCGTGCCCAGGCGGGCCTTGACCAGGCGAAGCTCCGCCTGTCCTACACCCAGTTGACCGCCCCCATCGCCGGCGTGGTCGGCGACCGGTCGGTTCGCGTCGGCCAGTACGTGCAGCCCGGCAGCCGGCTGCTGACGATCGTACCGGTGCAGGATGTCTATCTGGTGGCCAATTTCAAGGAGACCCAGCTGCGCGCCATCTGCCGCGGCGAGCGGGTCGCCGTCTCGGTCGACACCTATCCCGGCCTCGACGTCACCGGCACAGTCGACAGCGTGGCGCCCGGGACCGGCGCGCAGTTCGCACTGCTGCCGGCCGAGAACGCGACCGGCAACTTCACCAAGATCGTGCAGCGCGTGCCGGTGAAGATCCTGGTCGACCGCGACAGCCTGCAGGGTGTCGAGCTTCGCCCAGGCCTGTCCGCGACCGCCACGGTCGATACGCGCAACGCCGCCCCGGAGGCGTGCACAACCCTTGTCGTTCCCGCTCAACCGCGCCGATGACGGTCGATACCCCGGTCGAAAAGGCGTCGCTCCGCGACTGGCTGGCCGTCGCCGGCGGCATGGTCGGCTGTTTCATGGCGATCCTGGATATCCAGATCACCAATTCGTCGCTTGCCCCTATCGAAGGCGGCATGGGCGCCTCGGTCGATGAAGGCAGTTGGATTTCCACCGCCTATCTGATCGCCGAGATCGTCGTTATCCCGCTGACCGGCTGGTTGAGCACCGTTTTCGGCCTGCGCAACTATCTGGCGGTCAATACCGGCCTGTTCGTGCTGTTCTCGATCGGTTGCGCGCAGGCGACCACCATGCTCGACCTGATCCTGTTCCGCACCGGCCAGGGCTTCACCGGGGGCGTGTTGATCCCGACCGGCATGACGATCATCACCCGATACCTGCCGCCGGCGCAGCAGACGATCGGCATCGCCCTGTTCGGGATTTCCGCGACCTTCGCACCCGCGATCGGCCCGTCGCTCGGCGGCTGGCTGACCGAGACGTTCTCCTGGCACTACCTGTTCTATCTGAATATCGGGCCGGGCCTGCTCGCCATCGCGCTGCAATTCTACACGATGGGCAACGAGAAGGTGCGCTGGCGCGAGCTGATCGAGGGCGACTGGTGGGGCATCTTCGCCATGGCCGTCGCCCTTGGCGCGATGACGGTCGTGCTGGAGGAAGGCCAGCGTTACGACTGGTTCAGCTCCACGCTGATCTCCGGACTGACGGTCGTCGGGATCGTCGCGATGATTTTCTTCCTGATCCTGGAATTCACGGCGGAGAAACCGTTCATCAATCTGCGCCTGTTCGGCGTGCCGTCTGTCGGATGGTCCAACCTGCTGTCCACCGTCGTCGGCACCGTCAGCTATGGTTCGCTGTTCCTGATCCCGGTCTATCTCGCGACCGTGCTGAACTACAGCACGCAGCAGATCGGTGGCGTGGTGATGTGGAGCGGGCTTCCGCAGCTCCTGGTCTTCCCGCTGATCCCGTTCCTGCTGAAGACCGTGCCGCCGCGCCTGATGGTCGGCAGCGGCATCCTGCTATTCGCGGTCTCCTGCTACATCAACGCCGAGATGACCCACGACACCGGCACGAGCGAACTGATCCTGCCGCAGGTCATCCGCTCGGTCGGCTTCCCGCTGTTCGCCGTGCCGCTGTTCCAGCTTGCGATCAACGGCCTGGCGCAGCGCGACACGGCCGACGCCGCCAGCCTGTCCAACATCTGCCGCAACCTGGGCGGGTCGGTCGGCATCGCGCTGCTGTCGACCATCACCCAGACGCGGGAGAAGGTGCACTACGCCGCGATCGCCGACCGGGTCAGCGCGAACGCGGAATCGACCTGGATGCATATCGACCGCATGGCCGCGGTGTTTGCCGACAAGACCGGCAACGCAGCGTCGGGCCCGCTACAAGCGATGGTGCATATCGCCGGACAGATGCACCGCGAGGCGATGATCATGGCCTATGGCGACGCGTTCATGACGCTGGCGATCCTGCTGGTGCTGAGCTTGCCCACGGTCTTGCTGCTGCCGAACGCCCCGGCCGGCGACGCCGGCATAGGCTCGGCGCACTGACCCGGCCAACGGTTCACACACCCCCTTTTCGGATAAGCTACGCGCGCATAGACTCCCGGCAACAAGATCGGGAGGGATGTCGTGAGAACATGTCAGTTCATGGCGATCGCGTTCGCCGCGCTGCTTTGCAGCCTTTCCAATCCATCGGCCGCCGGCGAACAGAAAACCTGCGGATTGCAGCGGGTCGCCGCGCTCGACGCGGATATCAGCCGCGGCGCTCTGCTGATCAAGATCAAGATCGAGGGCCGCGAGACCTGGGTTCGGGTCGATACCGGCTCGCCCATCGGAATGATCGACAAAGCCTTCGCCCAGGAACTCAAGCTGCCGCTCCGCTCGGCGCGTGAAGGCGCATTCTACGACGCGGCGGGTAAGTCCGCGCGGAACTTCGTCGTGGTCCACAACCTCAACCTGAACGGAATGGTCGCGGAAGACGTCACGTTTCTGGTGGGCGGCGGATCGGGCGGCGCCTCCGATGTCGGCGGCGTCTTCGGCGCCGATTTCCTGAGCGCCTACGATGTCGAACTGGACCTGGCGCACGGCAAGCTGAACCTGTTCACGCAGGATCATTGTCCGGGCAACGTCGTCTATTGGACGCAGGACTACGATGTCGTGCCGTTCAAGATCGACGGCTCGCTGCATGCGACCTTCATGGCCGACCTGGATGGCCAGACGATGCGCGCATTGCTCGATACCGGCGCGACATCGACGGTTCTGACGTCGCAGGTGGCGCGTCACCGCTTCAACTTCGACCCCGAAGCCGCCGGTATCAAACCCGATGGCAGCATGTATTCCGGCGGCGGAACGGAGCTGCCGTTTTACCTGCATCGTTTCGGATCGCTCACCATCGGCGGCGTCCAGATCCGCAATCCCGAATTGAAGATCATCGCCGACAAGACGACCCGGATTATCCGCGACAACACGCCCAAGGACCCCATCCAGTTGGGGATGACCGAGGAGACGCCGCTGATCCTGGGGCTGAACTATTTGTCGAAGCTGCGGGTTTACATCGCCTATGGCGAGCACAAGGTCTATTTCTCGGCTGCGAACGCCCAATAGTCCGAACCGTCGAGGTCCGATCTTGAAGATCGTCGTCCCGTTATCCGCGGCCCTGTCGATTGCAGTGCTGTTGTCCTTGCCGGCAGCTGCCGCCGGCGACCTACGGGAGATGCTGAAGCAACCCGGCGAGTGGGAAGCCACCATCCGCGGCAGCCTGATACCGCCGCAGGCCCAGAAAGGCTGCTACGGCGGCAACAAATCGGTCGCCGACCTGACCACCAAGAGCTTCAAGAACTGCTCTCAGCAATCGGTCAATATTTCGGCCGGGAGTGCGACCGTGGATGCCGTCTGCCAGTTTCAGAGCCTGAAGGTGACCGTCCACGGCACAATCACCCCTGTCGGCGACGATGCGCTCCATAGCGACAGCCAGGTGCAGGTCGAGGGACTGCCGCAAATCCAGGGCCTGTCGAGCGCGATGAACGTGACGATGGATGCCAAGCGGATCGGCCCCTGCAAGCCTGGCGAGAAGCCGATGTGACGAACGTGCCTAGTTCGCCGCGTCCCCGATCCGCTTCCAGACGATATCGCGCTCCTCCCGCCGGTCCGCAAAACCGGTGATCGTGCCATCCGGCCCGCGCTGGAATATCCGCCGGGTCCGCGGCTGTCCCGGTTCGAAGAACACGTCCGGCGTCTCAGCGAGGAAAATCCGTTCGGACTTGCCGGGGCGGATGACGGCAAGATGACCGTCCTTGCAGGCGACTGTCGCAACGATGTCGGCGGTCAGGGCATAGCGCCCGCTATAGACGCATAGCGCTGCCGGGCCGAGTTGGATTGCCGGCGGGTCCTGCTGCACAGCCAGAACCTGCGATGCGATCTGCCGCCAACCGTCGGCCGTCTTGCGCCACGTGTCGGTCATGCGGAACCGGCTGCGCAGGACCTGGCCGTGATAATCGAGATATTCGGCATCCTCATGCGTCACGACCGCGACGTCGCCGAACAGCGCGACGCGGAAATCGTCTATGTTCAGATGGCCTTGCAGGCCCGGCCCAAGCGGCTGCAGTTCCGCCAGCATCTGCTTCTTGTCCCGGACGACGTCGTTCTCGTCGACCTGAATCGCGCCGGGATCCAGAAGCCGATCCCAGACCTTGACGGCGCCCGGCGCGATGGCATCAAGCAGAGCCTGCGTGTCACGACGAAGCCCCGCCTCGATCGCCGCCCGGTCATCGGCGAATGACGGCCCCGCTGCAAGGATTGCCGCCACCGCGAACAACGCCCTTTTCGCCCGCATTTTTATCTCCCAGAGTGTCGGGGCGTAAGAATTGCCCAATACCGACGCGGGCTTGTTCCCCGTTGCGATGAAAAGCGGCATTCTTTCGACGAACGACCGCTGGAGTTTGCGATGCCGCGCCTGCCCGTGCTGTTGACGGCCCTGATGCTGGCGCAACCTGTCCTGGCCCGCGATGTGGTGGTCCATGCCGGGACGCTGCTCGACGGGGTCTCGGCGACGCCGCGCCATGAAGTCTCGATCCTGATCGCCGACGACCGGATCACCGGCGTGCAAGCGGGTTACGTGGCGCCGGCCGGGGCGGAGGTGATCGACCTGACGCACCAGACGGTGATGCCGGGCTTCATCGACTGCCACATCCACATCTCGGAGCGCATGCCGGGCGGCGAGAACGCAGTGGAGTACGACGTCACCCACAACGATATCGACGCGGCCCTCAACGGCGCGAAATACGGGCGGGAGATGCTGTTGCAGGGATTCACCAGCGCCCGCGACGTCGGCGGCGGGGACGAGACGGTGTCGCTGCGCAACGCCTTCGCCGAGGGCACCCTGCCCGGCCCGCGACTGTTCGTGTCGTTGGAGCCGCTGGGCCCGACCGGCGGCCACGCCGACCCGGCCAACGGTTTCGAGCGCGCCTTCAGCCGCCAGGGCTGGCAGAACGGCATCGTCGACACGCCGGAAACGGGCCGGATCAAGGTCCGCGAGCACAAAAGGCGCGGCGCCGACCTGATCAAAATGATGCCGTCCGGCGGCATCGCCTCGATCGGCGACGATCCGCACCGCATGCTGATGACCGACGACGAGATGAAATCGGTGGTGGAGACGGCGCACGCGCTCGGCATGAAGGTCGCGGCCCATATCTATCCGGCCGATGCGATCAAGCATGCCGTGCAGGCGGGGGTCGATTCCGTGGAGCACGGCTCCTTTGCCGATGCCGAGGCCTATGCGCTGATGAAGCAGCACGGTACCTATCTGGTGCCGACGCTGACCGTCTATGACGTGTTCTATCGTGCGGCGTCCGAGCATCCGGACCTGCTGCCGCCCGGCACCGCCGCCAAGGAGCTGGCGAACGACCAGAAGCCGATCCGGAATTTCCCGAACGCGCTGAAGGCCGGCGTCAAGGTCGCGCTGGGCACCGATCTCGGCCAGGGCGACCATGCGCGCGAGTTCGTGCTGATGACCAAGGCCGGCATGGCGCCCGCCGATGCCCTTTTTGCCGCCACCCGCAACGCCGCCGACCTGATCGGCGCCTCCGACCGCATCGGCTCGGTGCAGCCGGGGCGCTACGCCGACCTGGTCGCGGTCGATGGCGATCCGCTCGCCGATCCCAACCTGTTCGAGACCGTGAAATTCGTGATGAAGGCTGGTGCCGTGTTCAAGGCCGGCGGTGAGGCTGTGGCCGTGGCCGCGCACTGAAATGACACTCGTCGCGGTTACGCGCGTCCTGAATGAAGACGATATCGTGGAAGCGTTCGTTCGCCACCACGCGGCGATGGTCGACCACCATCTGTTTCTCGATAATGGCAGCACCGATCGAACGATCGAAATACTGCAGAGCCTGAAAGATGAAGGATTTCGGCTGACGGTTCTGCAAAATCGGACGCCATTTTTCTCCGAGGTCAGCTACAACACCAGCCTGTTCAGGCAGGCCCGGATGCTATTCGGCGCCTCGTGGGTTCTTTTCCTTGATGGCGACGAATTCCTGAATACCAGCGGGATCCCGAGCAGTCTCTCGGCCTACCTCTCGTCAATGGCGGACGAAACCGCGAGCCTCTCGCTCCCGGTCGTCAATTATCACGACCTGCCGAGCGACCGCGCGACTGAGTTGATCATTCCGCTTCGCCAGCGAAATCGCGAACAAGTCCCTTTTGCACCCACATTCAAGCTGATGCTCAAAGGACACCTGGCCGATGCCCATGCCGTAGTCGACGCGGGGCAGCACGCCGCGATTGTTGACGGCGAATATGTCACCGGCCTGAAGGACCACCCTCTGTCACTGGGCCACTACTTCCGTCGTTCCGCATGGCAGCAGATAAGCAAAACCGTCATCGGCTACCTCAAGGTCGCGGCAGCCGGGAAGCAGGAAACCGATCAGAACCGCAGCTCACACTACAAGCCGCTATTCGAGAGCCTGCGCGATCATCCGGAACAGGTCCTTCAGTCCAAGTTCATCGACGCCGTTCATGAGGAAGTCGCGTTGGTCGAGGATCCATTTCCCTATCTCGGCGGACCGTTGTGCTACACGAAAGCCGATGACCCAAAACTGAAGGCGGTTCGCGTAATGCTGGCCTACGCCCAGCAGCTTGCCGAGAATCACGGCATGTTCATCGATACGAACCAGGGTGTGCGCCTGCAGGCGGAAAGCGCGACTTCCGAATGGCGGATGCTGATTTAGTATGCTTGCCGAAGGCTAAGGTGATCGCGGCGTCGACCAACCGGAACGGCATGCGTCAACAGCATCCCGGCCGCGGTTTGACTTGCCTCAAGGCGGCCGGCGACATGGGAACCTAGGGTCGTCGCAAAGATGGCCGCGAGCCGTATTCAGGCGGTCGCCCGCATTCGGACAATGGAGGAACGCGAGATGCCCGATCCCAAACCGGCCGATGTAAAAACAGTAGAAGTCTGGGATTCCGTCGTCCGGATTCTCCATTGGAGCCTGGTCGTCGGCGTCATTCTGGCGTTCCTGACCGCCGAGACATTGCCGGAGACCCACGAAACGGTGGGCTATGCCATAGGGGGCATCGTCGTCGTGCGCGTTATCTGGGGTTTCGTGGGCTCGCGGCACGCGCGCTTTTCCGACTTCGCCTACGGCCCGAGCGCGGTCGCATCCTATCTGCAGAATTTGCTTGGCTTCAAAGGCCGGCGCTATCTCGGCCACAGTCCGGCCGGAGGCGCCATGGTTATCGGGCTTCTAGCGGTGCTGGCGGTGATCGTCGCGACCGGAGTCGCCACGGACATTCAGCGGGACCAAACCCCACCGGCCGCGGCGGCGGGCGCCGTGCAGGCACCCGCAAAAGCAGGGGGCGATGGCGAGGAGACTGAAAGTATGCTGAGCGAGATCCACGAGGGCGCGGCAAACCTCCTGATCGTGCTCGTCGCGCTCCATGTCGGCGGCGTCCTGCTGGCCAGCCTGGTCCATCGGGAAAACCTGGTCGCAGCCATGTTCAGCGGACGCAAGCGAACCGACCGCAAAGCGCCGGATTGAGAAGGCCTGTGCTATCGGCTAACTCACGCTCACCCCAATCAGCTTGCCCACCCCGAAAGTGATCGCGGCGGCGATATAGCCGATCAGCAGCTGCCGCACGGCGGAGACCAGGAAGCTGCGGCCGGTGAACAAAGATGTCACAGCGCCGATGGTCATCAGCGTCAGGCCGCTGAGCGCGATGCTGGCGACAACCGCCACCGGCCCCTCCAGGAACAGGAACGGCGCCACCGGGAAGATCGCGCCGAATGCGAACAGGCCGAAGGACGAGATCGCCGCGGCCCAGGCCGAACCGCCCAGCTCCTCCGGATCGATACCGAGCTCCTCGCGCACCAGGGTGTCGAGCGCCGCGCCCTTGTTGCTGAAAATCTTGTCGGCCAGGGACTTGGCCTGCCGCTCCTCCAGGCCTTTGGCCTGATAGATCAGGACCAGCTCCTCCTTCTCCAGCTCCGGCGTCTGGGACAGCTCGGACGATTCCTGGTCGATCTGCTTCTGCGCCATCTCCCGTGCGCTGTTGACCGAAAGCCACTCGCCCATCGCCATCGAGCAGGCGCCGGCGACGAGACCGGCCAAGCCGGTCAGCAGGATCGTCTTGCCGTCGGCGTCGGCGCCGGCCATGCCCATGACGAGGCTGAGATTGGAGACCAGCCCGTCATTCGCCCCCAGCACCGCGGCACGCAGCGCATTGCCGCCGCCCCCGCCGTGCCGGCCCTCGAGCTGCGCCAAGGTATGGCCCGGCAGGCCCCCTTCCCGCGCCGCGGCGGCCTGCACGATCCGCGCATGCCCGCGCTCGTCGCGCGGCAGTCCCGCGGCCACCGCATCGGGCTGGTCGTCGTAATGTCCGCTGTCATGCGCCTCGTTCTGCGCTAGGATCGGCAGAACGACGTCCGGTCCGAATTGGCGCGCTACCCACACGGTAAGCCGTGTCCGGAAGCCCGGAGCCGCGGCGCTGGGTTTCAGCCCGCGCCGCTCCAGCTGATTGGACCAGAACTCGGCGTGGGCGCGCTCGACGGCTGCCAGCCGGCGATAGACCCCGGCCGTGCGCTGATCGGGCTCGGCGTCGGCCAGCGCGTCGTAAAGGACCGCGCCGTCGACCTCACCCTGGAAATTGTTCTTCAGCCGGACGACATCGTCTTTGGGCATGGACGCCTCGTTTTTGGTTACCTTGTTTGCCTATCCCCGCGCGTTGCGCGCGACTTCCAGCAGCCCCTCGACCCCGTCCGGTTCCAGAACGCTGATCAAGGTCAGGTCCGCCATCGTCCGGCCCTCGGCGTTCACCGTGACCGCATCGGTATATTTCATACCGAACTTCACATGATGGGCGCGATAGTCCTTCAGGTCGTGCACCGTCGAATTGATCGCCGAGTCCTGGGCCTGGACAGACAGGAACAGGCGCACATCCCCATCCAGCATGCTTTGCGACGTGTGCCCATAGAGCGGGCTGTGTTCGTCGATCGGATGCATCAGCGTCATCATCAACGCGAACATCGGCACGTTGGAACGGACCAGCCGCAGGTCGTTCACACGCCGCAGGTTATGTCCCTCGCTGCTGCGCTCGCTGATCAGCGCGCTCAGCCTCACATTCAGGTCCGTGAGGATGCTCATGCGGCCGTTGCCGATCCGCACCATCAGGGTCGGCAGCCCGTTATAGGGCGTGATCACGACATGGTCGGCATAGAGGATCTTCGCCCGCGGCTTGGAGAACCGCACGAATATCAGGCCCGTCGTGATCGTGGTGAAGGCCAGGCCCGACATGATCTCGGCGACGGAGATCAAATGACCGTAGGTCGTCGCCGGATACATCTGGCCGTATCCCACCGTCGCCAGCGTCTCCATGCTGAAGAAGAAGGCATCGAAGATCGACCCCGGCCGGGCATTGCCGATCGAGCCCGGCACCGCCGCGTACAGGGTCGCGAACAGGATGTTGATGGCGGCGTAGAGGACCAGCACGCCGATTGTGAAGACCGGCCAGGTCGCGGTCACCGCCAGATGATAGGGATCGCGCAGGTCGAAGCGCGAGACACCGACCTTGGTGACGTCGAGCGGCCCGACCCGCACCGCCTTTCGGTGAAGCGCGCGCTGATGGCGGCTCATGCGCCGTCCTTGGCCTTGTGGATCGGATCGACCCAAAGCACGGCTTCAGGGCGCTCGACCGGTTCGATATCCAGGTTCACCACCACCGCCTCGTTGTCGCTGCGCACCAGCACGCAGTCCAGGGGCTCGTCGGTCGAGGCGTTGATCTCCTGGTGCGGCACATAAGGCGGCACGAAGATGAAATCGCCCGGCCCCGCCTCCGCCGTGAATTCCAGATGCTCGCCCCAGCGCATGCGCGCCTTGCCGCTGATCACATAGATGACGCTTTCCAGCGCCCCGTGATGATGCGCGCCGGTCTTGGCGTTGGCATGGATCTTGACCGTCCCGGCCCACAGTTTCTGGGCGCCGACCCGGGCGAAGTTGATCGCGGCGGCCCGCTCCATGCCGGGGGTCTGCGGCGTGTTGGAATCCAGCTGGCTGCCCGGTATCACCTTGACGCCGTTGGTTTTCCAGTCGGTCGGATGATGATGGTGATCTGTCATCGTCTGCTCCTTGGCGGCGCTATGATGCCCTCAATTCCCGTATTGTGTCACCCGCCTTCACGGCATCGCCCCGGCGAATGCCGAACAGCGAAATCGTCGCGGCGACGACCAGCAGCCCGGCGCAGATCGTGACCGCCTGATGCAGCCCCTGCACGATCGTCTCGTGGTGCTGGCCGACCAGCGCGCCGAAAGCGGCGACACCCACGGTGCCGCCCGCCTGGCGCGCGGTGTTGAGAACACCGGACGCCGTGCCAGACCACTGCTTGCCGACACTGGCCAAGGTCGCGGTCGTCATCGCCGGCACCGCCGTGCCCATCCCGCCCGGGATCAGGATGAAGCCCGGCACCATCAGCCAGAACGGCGTGTCGGCATCCAGCATCCTCAGCCACAGGAAGCCGGCGGCACAGACGGAGAAGCCAACCACCATCGGGATGCGAGACCCCACCCGGCTGACAATCACCCCCGCCGCGATATTCACGAAGATGAAGGTCGCGGTCAGCGGCAGGAAGGCCAGGCCGGAGGGGATCACGCCATAGCCCTTCGCCTGCTGCAGATAGAGGCTGAGCACGAAGATCGTGCCGTAATAGGACAGGTTGACCAGCGCGCCCGCCGCCGTCGCGGCGCTGAAGGTGCGGATGCGGAAGAACTGCAGCGGCAGCATCGGGCTGTCGCTCCGCGCCTCCACCATCAGGAAGGCCGCAGCCGCGACCACGCCGGTCGCGAACAGCCCGATGACGAGTGCGCTGCCGAGGCCCGACGGCCCGATCTCGATGATGCCGGCGGTGATCGACAGCAAGGTCAGGATCGCCAGCCCTTGCCCCACGAGGTCCAGATGCCGCCCATGGCCGTTGCGCGGCGTCTCGGCGACGAACCGCCAGGTCATCGCCATGCCGATCACCGTCAGCGGCAGGTTGACCAGGAAGATGCTGCGCCAGCCGAACCCCTGGATCAGGAAGGCGCCGACCACCGGCCCGGCGGCGATGGAGACGCTGGCCGATGCCGTCCACAGGCCGATCGCCTTGGCGCGCAACTTGTGGTCGTCGCCGCAGGCATGGGTCAGCAAGGCGAGAGACGGCGGCACCAGGGCGGCGGCGCCGATTCCCTGCACGGCGCGGGCGGTCACCAGCGTCGCGACGTTCGGCGCCAGGCCGCAGGCCAGCGACCCGATGGCGAACAGCACGAACCCGCCCGAGAACACGCGCCTGGCGCCCAGCCGATCGCCCACCGCGCCGGCCGACAGCAACAGCGAGGCGAAGAACAGCGTGTAGGCGTCCACGACCCATTGCAGGCCGGCCACCTCCGTCCCCAGGTCCTTGCCGATATGCGGCAGGCCGAGATTGACGATGGTGACGTCGAGCTGGACCACCACGAAACCGAAGCTGGTCGCGGTGATGATCCAGTTGATATGGGGCGCAGGGCGATGGGTATTTGTCATGCGTCGAAACTACGAGGCATCGGAATCGGACGTTTCACGCTCGCATGAACCATTCTTCCGAACGGTGCCCTATTGTGCAGGGCAGTCATGATTTCGAAGGAGCGCGTCATGGACGCCAATATCGCCGCCCCGGCGGCCCTGATCGCCGACCCCGCCCGGGCGGCCATGCTGATGGCCCTGTTCGACGGCCGTGCCCAGCCCGCCAGCACATTGGCAGCCATCGCCGGCATCTCGCCCCAAGCTGCGAGCAACCATCTGGCCAAACTGCGCGACGGCGGAATGGTGGCGGTCGAGATCGAGGGGCGCCACCGCTATTACCGCCTCGCCCATCCCGAGATCGCCGCCGCGCTGGAGGCCCTCGCCTGCGCCGCGCCCAGGATCCGCAGCCTCGACCCGCCGCTGTCGCGTGAGGCCCGCAGGCTGCGCGACGCCCGCAGCTGCTACGACCACCTCGCCGGCCGGCTGGGCGTCGCCATTGCCGATGCGCTGATCGCGCAGGATTATCTGCGTGCCGCTTCGGACCCGAAAGGATTTGCCGTCACCGAGACCGGCAAGGCGTGGTTCGCCGAGCTCGGCATCGATGTCGGCACGCTGAAACCCGGCAAGCACGGCCACGCCCGCCGCTGCCTCGACTGGACCGAGCGCCGGCACCATGTCGCCGGTCCGCTCGGTCACGCGTTGTTGGACCGGCTACTTGACCTCAAATGGGTCCGCCGCGATGGCATCGGGCGCAAGCTGGAACTGACGGAGGCCGGAAGGTTGAAACTGCGGGACCGCCTGGGCGTCGATATCGCCGTCAACGTGGCAGACCGGGCCGACGCAGCATGACTGCTATGGCAAGGGCCACCGCGCGATTTCGACGATATTCGGACATTCGGCGATCATGCCGCGCGCTGCGCGGCGGCGGAATATATTCCGCCCTACAACTCGGACCGTAGGTCGGGTTAGCCGTAGGCGTAACCCGACAACCGCTCTCTGACACCCGTTCTTCCAGCCGCCCCTCACCCAATCCGCATCGACAACTCGACATCCTCGGCAAATGGAACCGACAGGTAACCCTGAGCCGGGGAACGGACCTTCGCCAGATACTCCTCACTCCAGTCGGCGTTGTCGGCAAGGATGAGCGCGCCCGGCCTCAGACGCGGCTCCAGCAGCGCCAGTATCTCGGGATAGAGACCCTTGGCCCCGTCCAGCAGCACGAGGTCGATCTGGTCCGGCAGGTCGCGCGCCAGCGTTTCCAGCGCGTCGCCCTCGCGGAATTCGACCAGGTCGGCAAGGCCGGCCTCGGCGATGTTGGCGCGGGCGCGCTCGGCCTTCGACGGCTCGAACTCGCTGGTGATGATGCGCCCGCCGCCATTGTCGCGGAGCGCGGCGGCCAGATGCAGCGTGGAGATGCCGAAGGAGGTGCCGAATTCGACGACGCTGCGGGCATCCATCGTGCGGGCCAGCATATAGAGCAACGCGCCGGTCTCGCGCGACACGGCGAGCGGCGCGTGCTTCATGCTGGTGTAGAGCGCCACATAGTCGGTCTTGCTCGACATCATGGCGGCGCGCTGCTCGGCCGGGATTTCGGCCATGCGGGCGCGCAGGTCGGCCCGCGATGCTTCGTCGGCGGCGAACAGCCGGTCGAGCAAGGCGGCGACCGGTGCAGTAGCGAGTGTGTTCATCGGGAAATTCCGTTGTTCGAAAGCGCGATCTTGCGCCCCTTAAAAATACGAATAATTATTCGCGTTTACTAATCGCATTCCGGAAAGCATCCGATGACAGGCCGCCCAACCCCGCGCATTTCCTCGCGAAAACAGCCGAAACAGGCCCGCTCCGCGCAGCTGGTTTCGGACATTCTGACGGCAGCCGCTCAGGTTCTGGCGCGCGACGGGGCGCACCGTTTCACCACCGCGCGGGTGGCCGAGAAAGCCGGTGTCAGCGTCGGCTCGCTCTACCAGTATTTCCCGAACCAGGAGGCGATCCTCTTCCGCCTGCAGTTCGACGAGTGGCAGCAGACCACCGGCCTGATCCAGGGCATCCTGACCGACACGTCCCTGGCGCCCATGGACCGGGTACGCACCGTGATCCGCGAATTCTTCCGCACCGAATGCGAGGAGGCCGAGATGCGGACCGCTTTGGGCGACGCCCAGCCTTTCTACCGCGATGCCCCGGAATCGACCGAGCACCGGCGAGCCGGCAGGATGACGATGATGACCTTCCTGGAGGAGGCGATCCCGACGGCGTCGGAAGGCCAGCGCGCGATGGCCGCCGACATCATCGCCATGACGATGAGCGCCGTGGGCGAGAATATCTCGACCGAGGGCAGGCCGATGGAGGAGGTGGATGCCTACGCCGCCGCTGTCAGCGATATGCTGTGTGCTTATCTGAAAAGCCTGGGATGAGAGCGCCATAGGATGGGTGGAGGGCAGCGATACCCATCAATCCTGGAGCGAACTTAACGCAGAGTACGCAGAGAAGTCGCGGAGACCGCAGAGGTCTTTGTCTTCCTCAGCGCCCTCTGCGAAAACTCAGCGTCCTCCGCGTTAAAATCAGGGAGGAAGCTGCCCGATGCCAAAGATGGCGCGGCGCACGAGTTGTTTATAAATCTGCGGAAAGGCTCAGAGGCCCTTTGAACGATTGACAAACCGCCCCTCGCGGGGCGACCAGGGCCAGCCGCCACCGGCCAATGTGCCGCCATCGACCGGCACGTTGTGGCCTGTCACATAAGCCGACATATCCGATGCCAGGAACAGCGCGACGCGGGCCTGGTCCTCGGGCCAGCCGAGCCGCCCGACGGGAGCCCAGGACTCCCACAAATGCTCATGTTCTTCAAAGCCCGTCAGATAGTCGACTTGCGGGGTCTGCGTCAGATCCGGCCCGATGCCGTTCACGCGGATCCCTTGCCGGCCGAGATTGACGGCAAGGTCGGTGGTGAATTTGGCGGCGGCGGCCTTCATGGCGCCATAGATCGGATCGCCCGGGTACCCACGCATGCCCTCGACGGAATGCACGTTGACGATCGCGCCGCCCCCACCCTTGATCATAGTGTCGATGAAGGCATGTGTAACGGCCACGATATGCAGGAAGTTCTTGCGATACATCGTGTCCCACGATTGCGCGTTTGACTCGGTGAAGCGAACCAGCGGCCGGTAATCGCCGAAATTGTTGATCAGGATATCGACATGGGCGTGCCGGTTGAGCACCGCTTCCTTCAAGCTTGCAACGCCGTCATCGGCGGTCACGTCCACCACGTGCGCGGATGCCGATCCGCCCTCTGCCTCGATATCCGCTACGGCCTGCTTCGCACGATCGGGATCGATTTCGGCGATTTCCACATGCGCGCCATGGAGCGCGAACAAACGCGAGATCGCCCCGCCGATCCCCGCGCCTCCGCCGGTCACGACCGCGACTTTATTCGAGAGAAGGCGATTCCAGTCCTGAATCGGCGGAACACGGTCTGGGCTCTGGGTCATCGTCTGCAATCCTCCCGTTTCTTACAGTTTTCAGCGCGTAATCCCGGATGCCGCAGGCGCGGGATTGCGGGACCAGCCACGGCTGTTTAGCACGGCGCCAGCGAAACGCCGCCGTGTCAAAAAGTAGGGCGGATTAGCGCAGCGTAATCCGCCATTTTGCGTCCCAAGCACGTTGGCCGGGGCCTTGGACGAAGCCGGCATTGCCGGCTTGGCGGGTTACGCTGCGCTACCCCCCTACAAAATCCTTGACATTTTGTTCTATTTATGTTCTGATTTGAGAATGACTACCGACCCCAGCCTGGCCCGCGCAGCGGACGACACGGCCGGCAGGCAGCCTCTTGAAGCCGGCCAGCCCAGCGAAGCTGCGGCCGCGCGGGACGGCCGGCGTATGGCGCGGCTGGCGGCGCTGGAGCGGCTGCGCGCGCGGGCGGAGAAAATCTCCGAAAAGCTGTGCGACCTGATCGACGATACGCTGCCGCCCGCCGAGCGGGAGCCCTTTGCCCGCATCGTCGATCCCACCCTTGCCTTCACCCGCGTCGCAACGGCCATCCGCCGCATCGTCGCGATCGAGGAACAGATCGACGAGGATGCGGAGGAGCGGGCGGTGCGCCTCGCCAATGAGGCCGCGCAGCGGGCCAAGGCGACGGCCGAGGCCGAACGGCTGCCTGTCGATCGCCGCATCCATATGCGTGCAAGCCGGCGCATCGCGCACCAGGCTGTGCGCGACGCGATCACGGCGCGAGACAGCGCGTATGTCAGCTTCCAGCGCGAGAACCTGCTCAACGACCTGACCGCGGATCTCGACGATCTCGATTATGCCGAGAATTTGGACCTGATCCTGGCCCAGATCGGCAAGGAGCTGGATGCCATCCTGGGTCCGGCCGATCCAGACGGCGAAGCGGAAGACGCGCAGGACGCGGAAGAGGACGAGGACGAAGAAGCCCCCGCGCCTGCCGCCACCCGCCTTGCCCTCTCCGGCGGCTCCGGTTCAGGCAGCATCGCAGAGGTCTATGCCGCGTTGAAGCGCGCCACCGACGCCCTCGGCCTGCAAGACGCCCGGCGCGAAAGCGGATAAGCCGGTTCTTCGTGCCCGCTAAATCCCAAATCCCCTCATCCTCGCGCTTTGCATGCGGCCTCGCTTTCCCGCGTAGCGGGCAAGCGTCTATGGCGCTTGCCCTCTTCCACCCCGCCCCGCACCCAACGCACGCCTGATCTTCGCGCCCGTTCTGGACTCTCACGCCCCCCGACACTAGCTTCGAGGCAGCGGAAAACCGCGAAACCCCGAGTCCCGAAGCCCGGAACAGAAACGCAGATGCAATCCGCGATCATCGTCTTTCCCGGATCCAACCGCGAGCGTGACGCCGCGGCCGCGCTGAAGCGCGCGACCGGCAAGGAACCGCTCCATATCTGGCATCGCGAAAGCGACTTTCCCGCCGTCGATTTCATCCTGTTGCCCGGCGGCTTTTCCTATGGCGACTATCTTCGCTGCGGCGCGATGGCCGCGCAGTCGCCGATCATGCGCGAGGTCAAGGCGCGGGCCGCAAAAGGCGTGCCGATCCTGGGCATCTGCAACGGCTTCCAGATATTGGTCGAGACCGGCCTGCTGCCGGGCGCGCTGCTGCGTAACGCCAGCCTGAAATTCATCTGCAAGCGCGTCCGCCTGTCGGTCGAGAAGACGGACACGATCTATACCAACCAATACGCCAAGGGCGACATCATCACCGTGCCGGTGGCCCATGGCGACGGCAATTACGTCGCCGACGCGGAAACGCTGAAACGGGTCGAGGGCGAAGGCCAGGTCGCCTTCCGTTATGTCGACATGATCAACGGCTCGATGAACAACATTGCAGGCATTACCGATTCCACCGGCCGTATCCTGGGACTGATGCCCCATCCGGAGGACGCCACCGACCCGGCGCATGGCGGCACGGACGGCATCAAGATGTTCGCCGGCATCGCGGAGGCCATGGCAGCATGAGCACCGCCCCAACAAACGTAGCCCCCGCAAACCAGATCGATCCGGCCAAAGGCCCGGCGCTCGCCAAGGAACACGGCCTTTCCCCCGCCGAATATGAGCGCCTGCTCGCCATCGTCGGCCGCACGCCGACCCTGACCGAGATCGGCATCTTCGGCGCGATGTGGTCGGAGCATTGCTCCTACAAATCGTCGAAGAACTGGCTGCGCAAGCTGCCGACGACCGGCGAACGCGTCATCTGCGGTCCCGGTGAGAATGCCGGCGTGGTCGATATCGGCGAAGGCCAGGCGCTGGTCTTCAAGATGGAAAGCCACAACCACCCGTCTTATATCGAACCCTATCAGGGCGCGGCGACGGGCGTGGGCGGCATCATGCGCGACGTATTCACCATGGGCGCGCGGCCGATCGCCAACATGAACGCACTGCGCTTCGGCGACCCCAGCCACCCCAAGACCCGCCACCTGGTGGCCGGCGTCGTGGCCGGCATCGGCGATTACGGCAACTGCATGGGCGTGCCGACCGTCGGCGGCGAGACCAATTTCCATCGCGCCTATAACGGCAACATCCTGGTCAACGCGATGACGGTCGGCCTGGCGGATGCCGGCCGCATCTTCTATTCGGCCGCCGCAGGCATCGGAAACCCGGTCGTCTATGTCGGCTCCAAGACCGGACGCGACGGCATCAAGGGCGCCGTCATGGCGTCCGACGTGTTCACCGAGGACAGCCAGGCCAAGCGCCCGACGGTGCAGGTCGGCGATCCGTTCGCGGAAAAGCTGTTGCTGGAGGCCTGCCTCGAGCTGATGGAGACCGACGCCATCGTCGCGATCCAGGACATGGGCGCGGCCGGCATGACCTCGTCCTCCATCGAGATGGCGGCGAAGGGCAAGCTGGGCATCGAGATCGATCTCGACCTCGTGCCGCAGCGCGAAGAAGGCATGTCCGCCTACGAGATCATGCTGTCGGAAAGCCAGGAGCGGATGGTCATCATCCTGAAGCCCGGCAAGGAAGAACTGGCAGCGAGCGTCTTCCATAAATGGGAACTGGACTTCGCGGTCATCGGCCATCTGACCGACACCGGCCATCTGGTGCTGAAGCGCCATGGCGCGGTCGAGGCCGACCTGCCGGTCCTGCCGCTGGTCGACGAGGCCCCGCGCTATGACCGGCCGACCGAGCCGACCCCGGCGCCCGACAAGCTGGTTGCCGCAAACTATCCCCTGCCCGGCCCGGTTCTGCCGATCCTGAAGACCCTGGTCTCCTGCCCTGACCTCGCGTCGCGGCGCTGGATCGCGGAGCAGTATGACAGCCTGGTGCGCGGCGACACGCTGGCCGGACCCGGCCAGGCCGACGCGGCGATCGTGCGCCTGCCGGACAATGAGGGCGAAATCACCAGGCGTGGGATCGCGATCACGACGGACTGCACACCGCGCTATGTGCTGGCCGACCCGAAAATGGGCGGACGGCAGGCAATCGCCGAGGCGTGGCGCAACCTGACCGCGACCGGCGCGCTGCCGATCGCCGTCACCGACAACATGAATTTCGGCAACCCGGAAATTCCGCGCATCATGGGCCAGTTCGCCTATGCCATCGAAGGCATGGCCGAGGCCTGCCTGGCGCTCGACTTCCCGGTCGTGTCGGGCAATGTCAGCCTCTACAACGCCACCGGCAACGAGCCGATCCTGCCCACCCCCGCAATCGGCGCGGTCGGGCTGATCGACGATGTGTCGAAGACCGCCAAGCTCGCCTTCCCGGGCGAGGCGCTGACCATCCTGCTGCTGGGCGAGACCAAGGGCGAGCTCGGACAGTCGATCTATCTGCGCGAAATCCACAAGGCCGAAGCCGGCGCCCCGCCGGAGGTCGATCTCACGGTCGAACGCCGCAATGGCGACCTGGTGCGCGCGCTGATCCGCGACGGCGCCGTCGGCGCCTGCCACGATGTGTCCGACGGCGGCCTGCTGGTTGCGCTGGCGGAAATGGCGATGGCGTCGGGCATCGGCGCGACGCTGGACCTGCCTCTCGACGCCGGGCTGCTGTTTGGCGAGGATCAGGCGCGCTATGTTATCGTGACCGGGTCGCCCGAGACGGTGGAAACGCGCGCCGGCCTGGCCGGCGTTCCGGTCCGGCGGATCGGCAGGACCGGCGGCGACAGGTTCGCCATCGCGGGTGAGACGATCGCGGTGGCGGATTTGAAGGCCGCGCATGAGAATTGGCTGCCGTCCTATATGGCCGGCAAGGACTGAGAGGCATTCCGATGGCAATGGACGCGGCATCGATCGAGCAGATGATCAAGGAAGCCCTGCCGGATGCGACAGTTCGCATCGACGATCTGAGGGGTGACGGCGACCATTACGCTGCCTATGTAGTGTCTTCGGCTTTCAAGGGATTGTCCCGCATCCAGCAGCATCAGCTTGTCTACAAGGCTTTGCAGGGGCGGATGGGTAACGAGTTGCACGCGCTGGCACTGCAGACGTCGGCGGAATAGGAGAGAGTGATGAGCGAGAACCCGATATTCGACCAGATCGAGAGCGAGATCGGCGCCAACGACGTCGTGGTGTTCATGAAGGGAACACCCGTCTTCCCGCAATGCGGCTTCTCCGCCGCTGTGGTGCAGATCCTGAACCATCTGGACGTGACCTTCAAAGGCATCGATATCCTGGTCGACCCGGCGCTGCGCCAGGGCGTCAAGGAATTCTCCCAGTGGCCGACGATCCCGCAGCTTTATGTGAAGGGCGAATTCATCGGCGGCTGCGACATCATCCGCGAGATGTTCTCGACCGGCGAACTGGTCGAGATGTTCCAATCCAAGGGCGTGCCTGTCGCCGTCGAGGCGTAGTGCGCTAAGTCCCCCCGCCGGCGGGTAAGGGTTCCATATTCCGGCGCCGCCGCCTTATACTCCAGGAAACTAATGGAGTAGCAGCGTGCGTCACAAGCCGGGCAAGTTGAAATACGTTCTGGCCGCGCATGGCCGCGAACACCACGAGCATGCGCGGCTGGATCTGCTGCAGCAGATTTTCGATCCGATCTCCCGGAAGCGGCTGGATATCGTCCGCCCGGGCTGGCGGTGTCTGGAGATCGGAGTCGGCCGCGGCTCGATCGCGGAGTTTCTGTCCGAAAGGGTCGGCCCTGCAGGCGAGGTCGTCGGTACGGATATCAACCTCGGCCCTTCATCCGACATCACTTTGCAGAACGGCCGTTTCGTTCTGCACGACTTCCTGGTCGACCCTCTCGAACCGCTCGGCGGCCCCGGATCGTTCGACCTGATCCACACGCGCTTCCTGCTGCTGCACATGGTCGGCCACCAGGACGAGGCCATTCGCCGGATGGTCGACTTGCTGAAGCCCGGCGGATGGCTGGTGATCGAAGAGATCGAAACGCTCACGTCTTGCGCGGTCGATCCCATGCACCCGCTTAGCGAGGCATTCGAACAAGGGCTAGCGCATATGGTCGATATAATGCTCGCCTCAGGGACCGTGGACCCAAAGCCGGGACGGACGCTGCCGCTCAGATTTGCCGATGCGGGTCTTAGCCATATCCGACACGAAGCCTTGCTTCCGGTTGAGCGGGGGGGCAGCAAGCTGGCGCGCTGGTATATGGAATCGGTCGATGGCGCGCGCGGCGGTTATGAAGACGACCTCTATCATCACGGCGGCGACCTGACCCAGAAGGCGCTCAGCGAACCGGATTTCTGGTTCCAGGGTTGCGCAGAACATTGCGCCTGGGGCCGCAAGCCGGGATAGGCAATACCCGCTTCGGTTTGCCATACTGCGTCCAACAAACACCGGGGAAGCAGCATGGATGATCAGCCGATCGAGTCGAAATACGTCCTGGCGGCCGAGGGCCGCGAGACCCAGGAAAACGCGCGGCTGGACCTGCTGCAGCAAATCTTCGACCCGACCACCAAGAAGCGCCTGGATTTCGTGCAGCCCGGCTGGCGATGCCTGGAAGCCGGCGCCGGCCGCGGGTCGATCGCGCGCTTCCTATCGGAGAAGGCCGGTCCAAGCGGCGAAGTGATTGCCGCGGATATCGACCTCAACCCCTCGGCCGGCGTCACGCTGTCCAACGGGAAGTTCATCAAGCACAACATCCTGGTCGATTCCCTCGCCCCGCTCGGCGGCGCCGGCTCGTTCGACCTCGTCCATGCGCGCTTCCTGCTGCAGCACATCTACGACCACGAGGATCTGGCCATCCAGCGGATGGTCGAACTGCTGAAGCCGGGCGGCTGGCTGGTGATCGAGGACCTGGAAGCCGCGACCATGGGATCGGCCGATCCGCACCATCCCTTGAGCGACGGCTACGACCGGGTGATCGCTGGCTCCGTTGCGGCGATGCGCGCCAACCGCGCCGTCGACCCGATGCCGGGCCGCGCGCTGCCGCCGCGCTTCCACCACGCCGGCCTGACCGAGCTCCGGCATGAGGCCTTCCTCTATGTCGACCGGGGTGGCAGCCCGCTGGCGCGCTGGTACGTCCAGTCGACCGAAGGGTCGCGGCGCGGCTATGACAATGAGGGCCATGCGAAGGCCATCGACCTGACGCTACGCGCCCTCAAGGATCCCGATTTCTGGTTCCAGAGCGGGGCCTTCCACTGCGCTTGGGGCCGGAAACCCGCATGAACTCGTCCGCACTCGCCGTCGCCGCGACCCTGCTTGCGACACAAGCCGTAGCCGCGACTTGCGACAGCCTAAGCAGCCTGAAGCTGCCGGGTGCGATGATCACCGCCGCCATCGACAGCCCCCCGCTGTCGGCAACCGACCCGATGTTCGGGCCGTTCAGCGTGCAGAAGCCGTTCTGCCGGGTCACCGGCGTGATCCCGCCCGCGATCAAGTTCGAGGTGTGGATGCCGGAAGCGCGGATGTGGAACGGCAAGTTCCAGGGCGTCGGCAATGGCGGCGTCGCCGGCAGCGTCGCACAAGGCAGTCTCGCTGTGGCGGTCAATCGCGGCTACGCCGCCGTCTCGTCCAACCTGGGACACAATGGCGGCCCGATCGATTTCGACTTCGCGATCGGCCATCCCGAACTGGTCAAGGACTGGGGCTATCGCGCAACGCACGGCATGACGGTCGCCGGCAAAGCGGTCGTCGCGGCCTATTACGGCAAGGCCCCCGCCCGCGCCTATTTCACGGGCTGCTCCGGCGGCGGGCGCCAGGGGCTGATGGAAGCGCAGCGCTACCCAGCCGACTACGACGGCATCGTCGCCGGCGATCCGACCGCCGACTTCGTTCGGCTCACGCTGGGCGGCCGGCTGTGGGAGGCGATCCAGACGCTGAAGGACCCGTCCCGCTACATTCCGGCATCGAAGATACCGGTCATCGCTGCCGCGACTGTCACGGCATGCGACGAGGCAGATGGGCTCAAGGACGGCATCGTCGCCGACCCGCGCGAATGCCATTTCGATCCGGCGACCATCCAATGCAAGGCGAGCGACGGCCCGGACTGCCTGACGGAAGGCCAGGTCGCGGCGCTGAAGGCGATCTATGCGGGTTCGACCGACCGCAAGGGCAAGCAGATATTCCCCGGCTATATGCCGGGCGGCGAGCTCGGCGCCATGGGCTGGTCTGCCTATGTGTCGGGCGCCGAACCGAAGAAGGCCAGCCAATATCTCTATGGCGGCAATTTCGCGCGCGGGATGGTCAAAGGCGACCCGACCTACGATCCGCTGAATTTCGACTTCGACAACGACATGCCCGTGGCGATCGCCAAGCTGTCGAAGGATATCGATGCGACCGACCCCGACCTGGGCGGCTTCAAGGCGCATGGCGGGAAACTGATCCAGTATCACGGCTGGGCCGATCCCGGCGTCTCGCCGCTTTTGAGCGTCGGCTATTATGAAGCCGTGACCAGGAAGATGGGCGACCCGAGCGCCTTCTATCGCCTGTTCATGGTCCCCGGCATGCAGCACTGCGTCGGCGGCCCCGGCCCCGACCATTTCGATGCGCTGGCCGCCCTGGAACAATGGGTGGAGCATGGCCAGGCGCCCAAGCAGATCGTCGCCACGCACCTGACCAACAACGGCGGTGCAGACCGGACGCGGCCGCTATGCCCCTATCCGCAGATAGCCAAATGGTCGGGGACCGGCAGCACGGACGATGCGGCGAACTTCAGCTGCGAGCCACCACCTAAGCACTGAAAACAAAAAAGGCCGGGTTTCCCCGGCCTTTTCGGTAATCGCAATCCGCGCCGATCAGCGCGAATAGAATTCGACGACCAGATGCGGTTCCATTTGGACCGGGTACGGCACGTCGGTCGGCTTCGGGCCGCGGACGAACGAACCCTTCATGCCCTTGTGGTCGACATCGATATAGTCCGGCACGTCACGCTCGCCGGACTCGACGGCGCCCAGGACGACCGCCAATTCCTTGGCCTTGTCCTTCAGCTCGATGATGTCGCCATCCTTCACGGAGAAGGACGGAATGGTAACGCGGCGGCCATTGACCTTCACATGGCCATGGCTGACGAACTGGCGGGCAGCGAACACGGTCGGCACGAACTTCATGCGGTAAACGACCATGTCGAGGCGGCGCTCCAGCAACTCGATCATGTTCTCAGAGGTGTCGCCCTTGCGACGGGAGGCTTCATCGTAATAGCGGCGGAACTGGCGCTCGCCGATATTGCCGTAGTAGCCCTTCAGCTTCTGCTTCGCCATCAGCTGCGTTCCGTAGTCGGACGGCTTCTTGCGGCGCTGCCCGTGCTGTCCGGGGCCATATTCGCGACGATTGATCGGGCTCTTTGCACGGCCCCACAGATTGACGCCAAGACGGCGGTCGATCTTATGCTTGGAATCCAGACGCTTGCTCACGGTGTGCACCTTCAGGTGGTTTTCGAATTGTCCCGATAGGTCGTCGGCCCCCAGGAAGCCTGGGTCCGGGACGGGGCATAGCCACGGTGGGCCAGCCCGCATTCTCGGGAGTGGGGCGGTTTCTATACACGTGAGCGACCCGTGTCAAATTGGCGGGTGGCACGAAAAGGCGCTGCCACTATATTTAGCCTGCCGGAACCGAGTCTCTGCGATTCGGCCGGTTGGTCTCAACATCGAAAGGAGGTGGTCTGATGTCTAACTGTTTTGGTGAACGCGTCATGCCGCGGGAATTTACCAACGACACGACCACTTTTGGGGCGCGCTTCTGAGGAAATTCCCGTCCGGTGACGCGACCGTAAACGGCTAAAGCCGTAGCGGCACCGAACAAACCCTAAAACGCCGCGCCTCCTCAGGTGCGGCGTTTTTCTTTGGCCCTCTTTTCCTTGGACTTCCCGGCGGTGCCGTTGAGCGCGACGATTACGCCGTGGAAAGTCCGCACCTCCTGTTCCGTCATCTGGGCGCGCTGAAGCAGATTGCGCATATTGCGCACCATCGTCGGACGTTGCTGTTCGGTCGTGTAGAAGCCGCCCTCTTCCAACGCGATTTCCAGCCGCGCGAACAGATTCTCGAGCTCCACCTTCGTCGCCGGACGGTTGCCGCCGACATCCAGGCGACGATCCTCGACCTTTACCGTAAGGCGCCACCAGCAATAGCCGATCAGCAGCACGCTCTGCGCCAGGTTGATCGACGAGAAGGCCGGGTTGACGGGGATTGTCACCAGCGCATCCGCTAACGGGATATCGTCGTTCATCAACCCGGTACGCTCCGGCCCGAACAATATGCCGACGCCCTGCCCCGCCGCGGCGCGGGCATGCAGCTCCTCCGCCGCCGTTTCCGGCGTGAGGATGGTCTTCACCATATCGCGCTGCCGTGCCGTGGTAGCGAGCACGAAATTCAGATCGGCAATCGCCGCGGACGTACTGTCGAAAATCTGTGCATTTTCGATGACCTGATCGGCGCCCGACGCCGCTGCGACCGCCCGCGCGTTCGGCCAGCCGTCGCGCGGCCGCACGATGCGCATCCGGGTCAGGCCGCAATTCAGCATCGCCCGCGCCGCTGCGCCGATGTTCTCGCCCAGCTGCGGCTCGACCAGGATGATGACCGGGGCGGTGGCGATCAAGCCCGTCGCCACGTCGTGCCGCCAGGGCCGTCTTCCAGCACGATGCCTTGAGCGATCAAATCGTCGCGAATGCGGTCGGCCTCCGCAAAGTTGCGCACCTTGCGGGCCGCGATGCGCGCTTCAATCTGTGCCGCGATCTCGGCATCCTCGACGCCACCTTCGGCGACCGGGGGAGCCCATTTGAACCAGATTTCCGGCGAACCCGAGGTAAAGAGGCCGATAAGCTTGGCGCTCCAGAAGAGGTAATTGATGTTGTCGAAGCGAGCGAATTCGCCCAGCTGCGTGATCGCCCTGGTCGTGTTCAGGTCTTCACCTAGAATCTCCTGAACCTTGGCGATGAAACCCGGCGCCTTTGCCGAGACCTCGGCTTCGCGCTTCTGCCAAGCGCGGTGCCAGCTATCGAGCAGCGCCTTGGCTTCCTTCAACCGGTCTTCGGTGAGGTCGATCGGCGCGGCATAGTGGGTCATCATCAACGCCAGGCGGATAACCTCGCCATGCCATTTCGCGCGCAGCTCACGCACCGTCGTGAAGTTACCCAGCGACTTGGACATCTTCGCACCGGCGACGGTCAGGAAGCCGTTATGCATCCAGTATTTCGCCATCCGGTAATCCGAATTGCCGGGCGCGAACGTGCAGCAGCTCTGTGCGATCTCGTTCTCGTGATGCGGGAAGATCAGATCCAGACCACCGCCATGAATGTCGAAGCTCTCGCCCAAATGTTCAGCCGACATGGCTGAGCATTCCAGATGCCAACCGGGGCGCCCCCGGCCCCAGGGACTGTCCCAGCCCGGCTGGTCCGGTGTCGACGGCTTCCACAGAACGAAGTCGGCGGGGTCGCGCTTATAGGGCGCAACCTCGACCCGAGCGCCCGCAATCTGCTCGTCGATCGAGCGGCCGGACAGAGCGCCGTAGGAATCGAACGTGCGCACCGCGAACAGCACGTGCCCCTCCGCGGCATAAGCATGGCCGTTGCCGATCAGCCGCTCGATCATCTGGATCATCTGCGGGATGTGCTGGGTCGCACGCGGCCGGATTGTCGGCTCGAGGCAGCCCAATGCCGCCATATCGTCTTCGTACTGCACCGTGACCCGCGCCGTCAGCGCATCGATCGGCTCGTTATTCTCGGCAGCGCGCTGAATGATCTTGTCGTCGATGTCGGTGATGTTGCGCGCATAGGTGACGTGGCTCGCGCCATAGATCGAGCGCAGTAGCCGGAACAGCACGTCGAACACCACGACCGGGCGGGCATTGCCGATATGCGGCTCGTCGTAAACGGTAGGCCCGCAGACATACATGCGCACATTGGCCGGATCGATCGGCTCGAACGGCACAACGGCGCGCCGCGAGGTATCGAAGAAGGACAGTGACACCATCACGCCGTCTCCCCGGCCAGGCGCCTGGCCGCACGGTCGCGGCCTATCAGAGGTAGAAGAGCCTTCATGTCAGGTCCGTGGTCGCAGCCGGTGAGCGCCTTGCGCAACGGCATGAATAAGGGCTTACCCTTCAGTCCGCTGGCAACAGCCAGGGCCGAGGTCCAGGTTGACCAAACAGTATCGTCCCACGGCCCATCGGGCAGAAAGCTCAACGCCTGGCGCAGCAACGGCTCGTTTTCGATCTCCGGCTCAACCGGGCCATTCACGACCTGCCACCATTGGGCGGCGTCACGCAGGCATCCCAGATTGGCGCGCACCGCCTCCCAGAACTTTGGCGTGACACTGTTCAGGCCTAACGCGGCCAACCGTTCCTCTACCTGGTCGAACGGCATCGCGTGCAGCATGCGGGCGTTGAGGCGCTTCAGTTCCTCGAGGTCGAAACGCGGTGAAGAAACCGAGAAGCGCTTGAACTCGAACTCATGGATCAGCGTGACAATATCCTCAAGAGGCTCGATCGGATCGGATGTGCCCATGCGAGACAGATAGATGGCCAGCGTCAGGGGCTCGATGCCTTCTTGCTCCCGCAACGTCGCAATCGAGAGCGTGCCCAGTCGCTTCGACAGCTTCGTGCCCTCGGCATCGATCAATAGCGGCAGGTGGGCGAACACCGGCAGCTCCCCGGTCAGGGCCTGAAAAATCTGAATTTGGCCGGCCGTGTTGGTAATGTGGTCGTCGCCGCGCACGATATGCGTCACGCCGAATTCGATATCATCGACCACCGACGAGAAACTGTAGAGCGGGCGCCCGTCCTCGCGGATCAGCACGGGATCGGACAGCTGCGCCGCCTCGAACGAGATCTCGCCGTGGATTAGGTCATCCCATTCGATCGTCGCGGCAGTGTCGATCTTGAAGCGCCAATGCGGCTTACGGCCGGAGGCCTCCATAGCGCCGCGCTGCTCGTGGGTCAGCGATAGGGCCGCGCGGTCATATATCGGCGGCATACCGCGGGCGAGTTGCGCTTTGCGCTTCGCCCCCAACTCCTCCGGCGTTTCATATGCGGGATAGAGCCGGCCAGTCTTTTTCAGACGTTCCGCAGCTTCTTCATAAGCCCAGAGCCGGTCCGACTGCCTCTCGTACTGGTCCCACTCCAGATCCATCCAGCGGAGATCGGCCTGGATGGCATCGCGATAGACCTGTTCCGACCGTTCAGGATCAGTGTCATCCATGCGCAGCATGAACCGGCCGCCTTCGCGACGCGCAAACAGCCAGTTGATGATGGCCAGCCGCATATTGCCGACATGCAGATAGCCGGTTGGGCTTGGGGCGAAACGGACTGTGACGGTCATGGCATTCGATTCAAGCGACGCGTGGAGCGCAGGAAACGCGCTCTGTAACACGCGGTATGACGCATCTGCGAATACGATGGAATATGGGGCGGTGCGCACTGCGTAGCATAAAGGCAAAAATGTTCGCAGACGGACAGCCGTAGCACCCATAGAATTTGTACAAACTTGGCTTGCCGTAACCGATCAGTCCTGTAAGGATTGGCCGAGTAAACCTCTGGAGTTCCTATGCGCGCTCTTGTTCCCGCAGTTCTGGCCGCGACCGTTTTTGTCGCGACACCGGCTCTGGCGGACAAACTGCCGCTGCCGAAAGCAGCGTACAGCGCGGACGTTGTCTTTGAATCGAAAGGGCGCGACACGCCGGGCCGCGTCTTCGTGGATGGGCCCAAGGAACGACGCGAATCCAAGAACGCGGCCGGACAGCCGGTTGTCGTGATCATCCGGCGCGACAAGGGCAAGGTTTTTGACCTGAAACCTCAACGCAAGCTGGCGATTTCACTCAGGATCGCCGCGGCGCAGGCGGCCGGCGATACCGGCGCCCCGGGTACCGATATCGATTCCTTCTACGGCGCGGAGGCGATGCCACAAGGCACAGAAACCGTCGCCGGGCTGCAGACGACCAAATACGCGATCGAACTTAAGGAAGCCGGCGGCGGCTTTACGGTGAGCGCGACCGTCTGGTGCACCGAAGACGGGATCATCGCCAAAATCGTCGGCAAAACATCGCTGGATTTCGATTCTCCACCGGCGAAGATGGAGCTTAAGAACGTCAAGCAAGGACCGCAGGACGCGGCCTTATTCGAGGTTCCGCCAGGAATGTCGGTATTGTCGACCGACAGCGATAGTGACACGCCCGTAGCAGCACCCGAGCCTGCTCCGGCGGCGCCCAACGCGCCACCGGTGGAGAAGAAGCCATAGGCTTCTGTCAGGCGACCGCGCTGTGGTCGGCTTCCCGCGTCACACGCAACCGCTGCAACTCCTCGGCGATCAGAAAAGCCAGCTCCAGGGACTGAGCCCCGTTAAGCCGCGGGTCGCAATGCGTATGATAGCGCAGTGACAGGCTTGAATCGGTGATCGCCTGTGCACCGCCGGTGCACTCGGTCACGTCCTGGCCGGTCATCTCGAAATGCACGCCGCCCGGATGGGTGCCTTCGGCCGCATGAACGGCGAAGAAACCGCGTACCTCTGCCATTATCCGGTCGAACGGCCGGGTCTTGTAGCCGGTCGCGGACTTCACCGTGTTGCCATGCATCGGATCGGACACCCAGCCCACGACGCGACCTTCGCGTTGGACGGCACGAACCAGCGGCGGTAACTTGTCCACTACCTTGTCCGAGCCCATACGGGCGATCAGCGTCAGGCGGCCGGGCTCGTTCATCGGGTTCAGGATATCGATCAGCCGCAGCAGATCGTCGCTCGTCATGCTGGGTCCGCATTTGAGCCCGATCGGGTTCTTGATGCCGCGCATGAATTCAACATGCGCGCCGTCCACCTTGCGGGTGCGGTCGCCGATCCACAGGAAGTGGGCCGAAACGTCATACCAGTCGCCGGTCGTCGAATCGACGCGGGTCAGCGCCTGCTCATAAGGCAGTAGCAACGCTTCGTGCGAGGTGAAGAGGTCGGTCTCGCGAATCTGCGGCGTGGTGTCGCCGGTGATGCCGCAAGCCGCCATGAAGGCAAGCGCCCGGTCGATCTCCTGGGCCAACGCCTCGTATCGCTTGCCCTGTGCGCTCGCAGCCACAAAGCCCAGCGTCCAGCGATGGACTTGGTGCAAGTCGGCATAGCCACCCTGGGCGAATGCTCGTAGCAGGTTCAACGTCGCCGCAGATTGGTTGTAGGCGCGAACCATCCGTTCCGGATCGGGTCTACGTTGTTCGGCATCGAACGCTAGGCCGTTGACCATGTCACCGCGATAGCTGGGCAGCTCGATATCGCCCTGCCGCTCGAAAGGCTCGGAGCGCGGCTTGGTGAACTGGCCTGCCAGGCGCGACATCTTAACGACGGGCATACCGCCGGCGAAAGTCAGTGCGACCGCCATCTGCAGCAGCACGCGGAACGTGTCGCGGATCGTGTTGGCATTGAACTCGGCAAAGCTTTCGGCACAGTCGCCGCCCTGCAGCAGGAAGGCATTGCCAGCCGCAACATTCGCCAAATGCGACTTCAGGCGGCGCGCCTCTCCGGCAAAAACCAGCGGCGGCATCGCGGCAAGGGTTGTCTCGGCCCGGCCGAGTGCGGCCTTGTCCGGATAGTCCGGTTGCTGTTCGATCGGTTTCGTCCGCCAGCTGTCGGGCGTCCAGCGCTCGCCCATGATTCTCTCCATCGGTCGCAAACACAGTCCTAAAATAAAGGCGCGGAGTATTGCGCCTTTCCGCCGTCGGCGACAAGTCCACCCGCCTTGAAACGGACACAACTTGTCATCGCAATACCTTGAAATATCCCTGTATCCGCCGCTTTCCAGGTTCAGATTGGAAAAATCGAGAGAAGGCGGATTGTCCGCCCCAACGTTCGATATTGGAGAGCTTCAATGTCTTTCGCATTTCGTCCCCTGATGGCTGCCGCTGCGATCGCCTTGGCCACCCCCGCCTTCGCACAGACCGCGACGACCGTCCCAACGGCGTCCGCCGCAGCGTCCACCTCGGCGCGGGAAGCCAAGGGGCCCACTGAGGTGAAGGTGCCGCAAGCAAAAGCCACCGCCGTGACCAACACCGACACCAAGGACACGATGGTGAAGTCCGAAACAAAGGCCGACGTAAAAGCTGAGGCCAAGGACAGCATGAAGAAGCCCGAGACCACGGACAAAGGTGCGGTTATGGACAAGGTCGGCACAGTCCATCACAAGACCGAGAAGACCAAGGACGCCGACAAGCCCGCCGGTTGATCCATTTGCCGACAGCACGAGAGGGCTCGGCCCATCGGCCGAGCCCTCTTCTGTGCACACACGGATCAGAAGAAACGCAGGGCCCGGGGATCTCTACCGCGGCACGCCTCTGCGAACTCTATGGCAAGGAACAGACCGCCTGCAGCGTAGATCGGTCGATTTGAGTCTTCGCCCTCGGCCAGTGCGATAGCCGCCGCTTCCTCGATCGTCGGACAGCACCTCACCTCTGCGGCAGGGTTGATCTCATGTGCGACGACGGCAACATTTTCTGCTGACATTCCATTATGATAGGCAGCAGTACAGAGAATTCGACTGAAGAATGGCGCGAGCAATTCGAGCATTTCGCGCACATGTTTATTCTTTGACCCGCCAGTGACGAGGATCGCCTCCCGTCCGCTGGTCAGGCCTCGAAATCCGGCAAGCGCCGTCTCGATTCCCGCGGGTGTGTGCCCGACATCCACATAGACCAGCGGCGCCTCTCGGATCTTTTCCAGCCGCCCCGGCCAGAAAACCTGCTCGATGGCCGAGCGCCATTCCGCACCCGGCGTCCATGACAGTTGACGCGCGCAAAGTGCGAAGGCGACGGCGTGATTATTGATCTGATGGCGCCCCACGAGGCGCGATTTCAACATGCCCGAAGGTGCGGTAGGATGATCGATCGCAAAATGCTGCCACCCATCGCGGCAGCCTTCGTTATGCCAACCGCTCGGTTGGACGAAGTCGAGCGAAATGCCAATGGCCTGCGCACGCGCACGCAAATCGGTCTCAAGCGGCAGACAGGATTCTCCGAGGATTGCTGTGCCGCCAGATGGCGTGGCGTCCAACTTGTCGAACGCGATGTCGAGGAGCGTGTCGCCGAGCAACTCGGTATGCTCCAGATCGAGCGATACGAGCGAAGTCACCTGAGCTTTGGCGAGCCGCACAGGATCGAACCGTCCGCCGATCCCTGCCTCAAGCACCATCCAATCCACCGCCGACCGTTGAAAATGCAGCAGCGCGGCGACGAACTGCGCCTCGAATGCCCCCACCGCATCGTCATGCCCCGCGCGATAGACCTCTGTCGCGCGATGCACAGTGTCCAGCGCCGCGATCAGTAGATTGTCGGCGATAGGCGCTCCATCGACCTGGAAGCGCTCGTTGTAACGATACAGATGCGGCGACGTAAAAAGGCCGACTCTTCCACCGGTTGCACGCAGAAGCTCGCTGGAAATCTTGGCCGTGCTCCCTTTACCGTTCGAGCCGGTGACGACCACGGACTTGGCGGATAGGGCCGCCAGGTCGATGCCTACCGCATCCATCATGAATTCGACGCGGTGAAGCC
>DATJHU010000092.1:0-38993 GCA_035493715.1 Alphaproteobacteria bacterium
GCCGAGAGCGCGGACTGGCACACGCTGGAGATGGGGACCTTGGTCGCCCCGGGCGCGATGGACGATCCGATGTTCGAGCGTCTGCTGAAGATCAACGACGATTCGGTGGCCGAGATCGTGATGCAGGACCTGCATGTCGACCTGCTGGTGCAGCAGGGTCTGAAATCGAAGTTCGCACCGCGCGGCCGCTATTCCTGGCAGGAAGGCGCCCAACGCCAGTTCAACCTCTGGCTCGTCGAACGATACAAAAAAGCCTGGGCGGACAAGAAGGCACGTCGGACGAACTGATATCACCTGGGAGCAGTGAGATGAGCGTGTATCGGACCATCGAGGTCAAAAAGCTGACGCCGAATATCGGGGGCGAAATATCAGGGATCGACCTGACCAAGCCGTTGTCCGCCGACCAGGTGACCGACCTGAAGCAGGCGCTGGCCGACCATCTGGCGATCTTCTTCCGCGACCAGCCGATCAGCTTCGAGAACCATAAATATCTGGCCAACCACTTCGGCGGCATTCATATCGCGCCCTCGACGGCTCCCTGGCGCGTGCCCGGCCATCCGGAAATCACCACGATCCATGCCGACAAGGATTCGACCTTCGTCGCCGGCGAGGATTGGCATTCGGACATGAGCTGCGATGCCGAGCCCCCGCTCGGTTCGATCCTTTACCTCCACACCGTGCCCGAGCCAGGCGGCGACACGTGCTTTGCCAATATGTATCTCGCATACGAGGCCCTGTCGGACCGGATGAAGGCGCATCTCGAGGGGTTGTCCGCGACGCATGACGCCGTCGTCGGCTTCGGCGGACTTACCCCGCCCGACCTGAAGCTGCCGCGCTCGGTTCACCCGGTCATCCGCACCCACCCGGTTACGGGCAAGAAGGCGCTCTACGTCAATCGCGGCTTCACCGTCCGGATCGAGGGCATTCCCAAAGGCGAGAGCGATGCACTGCTGGGCTATCTGTTCCAGCATGTGCAGCATCCGCAGTTCCAGTGCCGCTTCCATTGGCGGCCGCACTCGATTGCCTTCTGGGACAACCGCTCCTGCCAGCATACCGCGATCTGGGATTATTTTCCCAATACCCGCTCCGGCTATAGGGTGCAGATCATGGGAGACAAACCTGTCTGACGAGGCTGCAAACGGATGAACCAGCCGGCACCCAACACCGAAGCCAATAGATGGCTGGTTTACGGCGCCGCCTGCATCCCGTTCTTCTTTGTCAATTTCGCGACCTTCATCTCGCCCGGCATCGGCTCGCGCGCCACGTTCGTTCCGATCTTCGTGGGATCGATCGTCATCCTCGTCGCGCTTGCCATTCCCGTTGCCGTGATGCCGCGCCCTGTTCCCGCCAGAGACTCCGCCCGGGCCACCCCGCTTGCCGTGACGGAACCGGCTTGAGCGGGCGTCGCGAACTGCTGGGCCTGATCAGCGCCGCTGCGATCTTCGTCTTCGGTTCGGCCACCACCTTCTCGACGATGGGCATCGTGCTGTTCGCGATGCTGCGCGACCTCGGCTGGTCTGAGACGGTCGCCGGCGGCGCCTTCACGACGCTGATCCTCACCTGCTGCGTCGCGCATCTGCTGCCGGTGCCGCTGATGGCGCGGATCGGCGCGCGTTGGACGATCGTCTCCGGTGGGCTGGTGCTGGCGGTCGGCTTCATCGTGGCCTACGCGACGCAGAGCTTTGTCACCTTCTATGTCGCTGCCGGCATCCTGGGCATCGGCTTCTCGCTGGTCGCCAACACGCCGGGTATCTATCTGATCACCGGCTGGTTCGGCGCGCGGGCGCCACGCATGATCGGCCTCTATATGATGATCGGCACACTGGGGAACGCCATCGGCCCGCCGATGGCGCAGGCACTGGTGTCCAGCGCCGGCGGATGGCGGCTCTACTGGCTGGCGATGACCGCGACGGCGCTCGCCCTCTCCACGGCCTGCGCGATCGTCATCCGCGAACCGGCGCCGATCGCCAAGGACACCGCTGCGACCGAGGCCGTTGCGGCTGAAAACTGGACCTATCGCGAGACTCTGGTCTCGCCGCAATTCATCGTCATCGCGCTGGCCATGGTGGCGACGCAGATCTGCATGATCACCGTCGCCGGCGTGACGCCCTCGCATTTCGCCCGGCTAGGCCTGCCGAACGGATTCGCGGCACAAATCCTGGGGCTGCAGGGGCTGGTCGGCACGCTGGCGACTGCGATTTCCGGCCGTTTGTCTGAACGGTTCGACCCCAAGGGGCTGCTGGTTTTCGGGCTGATCAGCACGGCGCTGGCGCTTAGCGCGCTTGCCTTCGCCTCCCGTGGATGGACCGCCTACGCCTTTGTGCCGCTCTATGGCGTGGGCTGGAGCGTCACCTGCCTTGCCGTCACCGTGCTGCTGGTCCGCTATTTCGGCCAGAAGACCGGCGTCGCCGGGCTGGCTGCGATCTTCATGCTGGCCGGCGCTGCCGCCGTCGGCCCGGCGGTCGCCGGAGCGGTCGCCGACGTCACCGGCAGTTTCACGCCGGCGCTCGGCGGACTGGCGCTGCTGCTGCCGCCCATCGCGCTCGCCGCCTTCGTGATGCCGCCGGCGCGGCGCATTGCGCCGCGATTTGTGCGGAGCCTGCAAACCGAGTGAGGATGCGCGATGCGGCGTGAATGGCTGGTGCTGATCGCGGTGACGCTGACCCTGCTCTTCGGGTCGGGCACGACCTTTGCGTCGATGGGCATCCCGCTGTTCGCGATGGCTGAGGAGTTCCATTGGTCGCTGGCCGCGGCCGGCGCCGCCTTCCTGGCGACGGGAATCATGTGCGCTGTCTTCAGCCTCGCGCCGATGGTGCTGATCCCGCGCATCGGCGGCCGCTGGACGGTGGCGATCGGCTCGCTGCTGCTCGCCGCCGGCTTCATGCTGGCGTCGATCAGTCGTGCATTGCCGCTGTTCTATTTCGCCGCCGCGGTCTTCGGCGTCGCCTTTGCGCTGGTTGCCAACGCCTCCGGCACTTACCTGGTCGCCAACTGGTTCGGTGCGCGCGCCGGTCGGATGATCGGCATCTACATGATGGTGGGCGCACTGGGCGATGCCATCCTGCCGCCTGTGGCGGGCGCGCTGGTAGGCGGCACCGGCGGGTGGCGCGGCTATTGGCTCGAGATTGCGGTGGTTGCCGTCCTGCTTGCCGTCCTGTGCGTGGCCTTCATCCGCGAGCCGCCCAATGCGGCTGAGGTCGCCGCCGACAACCCCAGGGCCGAAGGCTGGGGGTACCGCACGTTCCTGCTGTCGCCGCGATTCCTCGTCCTGGCCGCCGCGATGGTGGGCACGCAGTTCGTCAAGATCATCGTCTCGGCCGACATCGTGCCGCATTTCGCCAAGATCGGCCTTTCCGTCGATGGCGCGCAGATATTGGGGTTGCACGGACTGGTCGGTGCCGCCGCGACCGGCGTCTCGGGCTGGCTGACGGAACGTTACGAGCCGAAGCTGTTGCTGGCGGGCGCATTGGCAATGGAGACCATTTCCATGCTGCTGCTCGCCTTCGGCAACACCCCATGGACAGCCTATGCCTTCGTCCCGCTCTTCGGCATCGGCTGGAGCGTCACCTCGCTGGCGGCCACGATCCTGCTGATTCGCTGTTTCGGCAACAACAGCGGCACGGCCGCGCTCTCCACCATCTGGACCCTCGCCGGATTCGCCACCGCCGGCCCGGCGATCGCCGGCTACATGGCCGATGTGACCGGCAGTTTCGTCACCGCGCTGGCGTTGTTCGGCGTGCTGCTGGTTCCGGTTGCAGTTGCGGCGCTGTTCATGAACACGTCGGGCCGCGTGGTGTCAGGTGCGTTGGTTCCTCAGGATTGACCCTCACATGCGGTCGAATTGAATTTCGCTCGCCATGGTTTTACCATAATATTCCGGAGTTAACGCAACTCCGATAACAGGTTGATCGCGGTGTCCGACTCCGCAATTCAGGCCGCACGCGCACCCGCAGTCTCGGCCAATCGCGCCTGCTCATCCCTGGAGGACTCGATGTTCGCCAAGCTTGATCGACGTCGATTTTTGCGAACCTCAGCTGTCGCCGTTGCCGGGACGGCCGTTGCCGGTTCGGAATTCCTTGCGGCGCCGGACGGCGCCTGGGCGATGACGGTGACGACGCTCGGTAAGGCAGCCGCCGCTACCTTGATCCGCATGGCGCGGGATCTCTTCCCGCATGACAGCATCGGTGACACTGCCTACGCGAAGGTCGTCGAGAAACTCGATCGGCGCGCGGGCGCGGACCAGCAGCTTGCGGGCCTGCTGAAGGACGGCGTCACGGCGCTCGATGCCGCCGCGAAAGAGGGTTACGCCGCAGCGTCGGAAGCCAGGCGCATCGCCATACTGAAATCGATGGAAACCACGCCGTTCTTTCAGACCGTCCGCGTCGCCATGGCGAAGGACTTCTACAACGACGAAGCCGTGTGGAAGGCGCTCGGCTATGAGGGGTCGTCCGCGGAATTCGGGGGGTATCTCCACCGCGGTTTCGACGACATCGACTGGTTGCCCAGGATCTAGTGGTGCAGATTGGCCAAGTTTGATTTGAAAGATGAATCGGTCGTCGTTGTCATCGGCTCGGGCGCCGGCGGCGGCACCTTGTCCAACGAACTTTGCCAAAAGGGCATCAAGGTGGTGCTGCTGGAGGCGGGCCGGCGATACGAAATCGAGGACTTCGTCAATAACGACAGCGAAGCGTTCGATATGCTGACCTGGACGCAGCCCCGCACAAGCTCGGGCTCGTGGCGCGTCGCCAAGGATTTTCCGGGATCGCCCGCCTGGATTTGCCAGACGGTAGGCGGCACGACGGTGCATTGGGCCGGCGCCGCGTTGCGGTTTCAGGCGCATGAGTTCAAGGCCCGCACGACCTATGGCGATATCAAGGGCACCAACCTGCTGGACTGGCCGCTGTCGCTCGACGACCTGGCACCGTATTACGCCAAGGCTGAAGACAAGATGGGCGTAACGCTGACCAACGGCATCCCCGGTCTGCCCGGCAACAACAACTACAAAGTCATGGAGTACGGCGCCAGGAAGCTTGGCTACCAGAAGGTTTCCACCGGCCATATGGCGATCAATTCACAGCCCAGGGACGGTCGCGGCCCCTGCCAGCAGATCGGCTTTTGCTTCCAGGGTTGCAAGTCCGGTGCGAAGTGGTCGACCCTCTATACGGAGATCCCGAAGGCGGAGGCGACGGGCAGGCTCGACCTGCGTGCCGAGAGCCAGGTTCTCAAGATCACTCATGACGCCAAGGGCAAAGTGTCCGGCGTGGTCTATGCGGACAAGGACGGCCGGATCCTCGAACAGAAGGCGCGGATCGTCTGCGTCGCCGGGAATTCGATCGAGAGTCCGCGCCTCCTGCTCAATTCGGACTCGAACAAATATCCGGATGGGCTGGCGAATTCCTCCGGGATGGTGGGGCGGAATTACATGCGGCACACGACGGGGTCGGTGTACTCGATCTTCGAGAAGCCGGTGCATATGTATCGCGGCACCGTCATGGCGGGCATTATCGAGGACGAGGTCGAACACCGGCCGCAGCGTGGCTTCGCCGGCGGCTATGAACTCGAAACCATCGCCCTCGGCCTGCCCTCGGTCGCGACCTTTCTCGAACCGGGCGCCTGGGGCAGGGAGATCGCCACGTCGATCGGTCTTTACAGCTATATGGCCGGCATTTGGATCGTCGGCGAGGACATGCCGCAGGCGGATAACCGCATCACGCTGAACGCCGCGGTGAAGGACAAATACGGCCTACCGGTCGCCAATGTTCATTATGACGATCACCCGAACGACGTCGCGATGCGCGACCATGCGTATGCGCGCGGATCGGCGGTGCACAAGGCGGCCGGAGCGATCAAGAGCTTCCATTCGCCGCCCTCCCCCTCGACCCACAACATGGGCACGAACCGCATGAGCGCGGATCCCAAGGACGGTGTCGTCAATAAATGGGGCCAGACGCACGACATCAAGAATCTGTTCGTGTCCGACGGCAGCCAGTTCACCACCAGCGCGGCGGAAAATCCGACGCTGACGATCGTCGCCCTGGCGATACGGCAGGCGGACTATATCGCGGAGCAGATGGGCAAAAATCAGATCTGACGGGATGCGGCGCGGCGGTTGGACTTGGCCCTCAAATGACAGGCCAGGGCGAAATCGTCGGCAGTCCCGACCGGGCGACAATCGCCTCCGCGGCGGACTGTGCCCTTGCATAGAGCGCCTCCTCGTCGATCGTCGTACAACGGTAGTCGTCGACGACGCGCTGACCTCCGATCCAGACGCTGTGCACGCCGCGCCCATCCGCCGACCAAACCAAAGTCGCGACAGGATTAAGCATCGGCCGCCATTCCGGCCGGTCCGTGTCGTGCAGCACCAGATCGGCCTTCTTGCCGACCTCCAGGCTGCCGATCTGGTCTTGCAGACCCATGAATTTCGCGCCACCCACCGTCGCCATCTCCAGCACCTGATAGGCGGAGAAGATGCCGTTGTCGGCCCGCGCGTCCTTGAACAGGCCGGCCATCAGCGACATCACCTTGATCATGTCGTGCTGGTCGCCTCCGTCCGTTCCGGTCATCAGCGGCACGCCGGCCGCCGCCATTTCGGGATGCAACCCGACCTTGCTCGCGCCGTAGCCGCCCTTCATCGCCGCCCCCGGGCAATGAATGACGCCGGCCCCCGTGGCGGCCAGGGCGACGACCTCGTCCTTGTCGACATGCACCATGTGGGTGAGAGCGACGTTCGGCCCCAGCACGCCGATGTCGGCCAGATGCAGGATCGGGCGCCTGCCGGTATTTTTCAGGTACCAGTCGGGATCGGTCTCAGCCGGGCTCATATGGGCGGTGACGCCGGCGCCGTACCTGTCCGCGATGTCCTTCGCCGCGCGCCACAGCGTATCGGTCGCGGTGCTGTGGCCGATCAGGAACGGCCAGGCGGCAACCTTCGCGCCGTCGGTCGCCGGATAGCGCGCCATCTGGTCTTCCAGCGTGCGGATGGCGGTGTCGGTCAGCTTCGTCTGGTCCTGGTCGGGCGAGAACGCCCGGTCCAGCATCCAGGCGCCCACGCGGCCGCGCAGCCCCGTCCGCCGGACTGTCTCTACCACCGGATCCAACGCCATGATGGTGCCGGCTTCCAGGAAGGTGGTCGTGCCGGTGCGCAGCATGCTGAGCGCCGCCAGCTCGGTGCCGATACACTGGTCTTCCGGCGTGTGCGCCTCATAGAGCGGCACGGTCCAACGCCAGACGCTCTCGCCGAACTCGGTATCCTCCGGCTTGAAACCCTTGAGCAGCGTCTCGGTCAGATGGACGTGGGAATTGACGAAGCCGGGAGTCAGGACGAAGCGACGGCCGTCGATCGTCTCGGTCGCTTCAACCGCGGGTTCGATATCCGCCCGTTTGCCGATGGCGGCGATCCGGTCGCCCACGATTGCCAGCGCACCGTCGGTGATGATCCGGCGATCCGCATCCATCGTGATGATGGTGGCGCCGGCGATCAAAATGTCGACTTTCATGCGCTCGGTCCTCCACGGCTCGGCGAATACCGCGCGATCCTAACGCGGCTTGTCCGCACGGAACTTGTTTCGACGCGTCCTCGCTTTTGATCGGGCGGGAATATCCACGGGCAGCTCGACGCTCAAACCTATCGTCATCGGCGACCATGATCAGAGCACGACGACGGTCCGTCCGATCTGATTGGAGCCGGGCAGGGCCGCCAGCGCCGCCGGTACCTCATCGAAGGCGATGGTTTTTGTGGTCAGCGAGCGGATTTTCCCGGCCTCATAGAGCCGCATGAGGTCGTTGTGGACTTGCCCGTGCACGTCGCCGCCGAAGCTGCGCCCGGCATAGACGCCGACGAGCGAGCAGTTCTTGCCCAGCGTGTGCCAGCATTCGATGTCGGGCCATGAACCGGCGGCGAAGCCGACCACCAGGAAACGCCCCTCCATTGCGATGCAGCCCATCGCCTCCTCGCCGGGCTTGCCGCCGACCGGGTCGTAGATCAGGTCCGCGCCCTTTCCACCGGTCAGCGCCATCACACGCTCCGGCACGCTCTCGGTGCGGCGGTCGATCACCGCATCGGCGCCCAGTTCCCGGCAATAGGCGATCTTGTCGTCGGCGCCGGCGACCGCAATCACGCGGACACCGACCGCCTTGCCCAGCTGCACCGCCGCAGCCCCCGTACCGCCGGCCGCGCCCAGCACCAGCATCGTCTCGCCGGCCTTGGCCCGGCCGTTGCGCACCACGCCCAGATATCCGGTGTGATAGGCGATGCGGAAACTCGCCGCCGCCGCGTCGTCGATGAAAGGCGGGGCGGGATTCACCTCGTCCTCCACCACGATGCATTCCTCGGCCAGGCTGCCCAGTCCGCGCCAGAAATCGGTCATGCCCATAACCCGGGCCCCGATCTCGGTCTTCACGCCATCGCCCCGATCAATCACCGTGCCCACCACCTCCTGACCTGAGGTGAAGGGTTTCTGCTGCGGCGTTGCGGGATATTCACCGGTGCACATGAAATAGTCGGGCAACCCCAGGCACGCGGCGGCGACCTTTACCCGCATTTCGCCGGCGGCCAGTGGAGGCAGATCGGACTGGCCGATCCGCATCACCTCGGACGGCTGACCAAGCCCATGCGTCTGCCACGCCTTGAACATCGCTTCCCCCTGTTCGCCGTGTGCGGCGTCTTCACTGTCTGTTGCGACTATAGCGCGACCCGTGGGTTGCGATACCGTCGATCGGGTGTGGGTAGCTTAGTCGGATTGCGCCGACGACGGGCCGAAGCCGAACGGCAGAGCCTCCAGCCCCAGCTTCAGGCGCCGGTCGACGGCCGCGGCGCGGGCTTTCGGTTTGTCGAAGCGGATGTGGTGGATGATGCCCAGCCCGATGCTCCACAGCGAAACAATGTGCCAGCGGAATTGCAGTGTCAGCGGCGGCGCCGGCATGCGGCCACGCTTGACCATGAAATAGACGCCGCGCGTCATCCGCATGCGCCAGGCCTGTTCGCCCAGCCGGGCGTCGCGCGTTGCCGCCAGCACCAGATCGTAGGACGCCAGGAAGTAAGGCGCATCGCCCTCCAGGATCATACGCAGGTGCCCGCTATAGCGTTCGAACTCCGACCCGGTCGGCATTTGCCGGCCGCTCGGCAGCACGCTTGCGCCCAGCGCCGCCATCTCGTCATGGATCCAGCGATAGATGCGGTAGAGCAGGTTCTCACGCGTGCGGAAATTGTTGGTGATCGATGAGACGGCGACCCCGCCGCGTTCGGCTACGCCGCGGAAGGTCACCGCGCCCGATCCCTGTTCGGCGACGATCATCAGGCCCGCATCCAGTATGCGCCGCGCTGCCGGGTGCGCGGGTCCTTCCGTCTTCGCGTCATCCGGCTCGACGGTGCCGGCACGGTCGACGGCCGACAGGAAGGCGCGGTACCAGAAACCGGCCTCTTTGCCGGCCACGGCCGGGTTGAGCGCGTAGCGCAGGATTTCCGCGTTCGCCATGCCGGCCTCGATCGGCCGGCCGCCGCCCAGCGTCATGACGCTCAGCCCCACGGTCAGCTCCAGTGCCATCCAGGCCGCGTCTTCGTCCGGCCTGCCCCACAGGCGCGCGACGATCGCCGTCCAGGCGGCATGCTGGCGCTCGATCCAGCGCCGCGCCGCGCCCGACCGGTCGTGTCCGCGATAGCCGGCCAGCAGCATTTCGTGCGCGGCGACGGTGAGTGCGGCATGGACGGTGCACCAGTCCGACAGGACGGCGGTCACGGTTTCCACAAACGCCGCCTTGCCGTCGGTGCACGGCCCTTCGCCCAGTTCGACCGCCTCCAGGATCAGGCCGTGGCGTTCGCCGATCATGCCCAGCACCGCGTCGATCAGATCGGCCTTGGCGGGGAAATGGTATTGCACCGCGGGGAAGGAGATGCCGGCCATCGCCGCGACGTCGCGCACGGTCAGCGCCCGCAGGCCGCCCTGGGAAACCAGCGCGATCCCGGCATCGACAAGCCGGTCGACCGTACTGGCTTGGGCCTCGGCGTACGGCACTTCCCGAGCTCTGGCGACGGTCACGTGGTTTCCTCTGACGGTTGGCTGGGGCTACCCCAATACGAATGTGGCGAAAGGTCAATCGCTTGATTCGCGCAATACGGAGGTCCGGACGCTGGCGCAGCATGCCGAATTTGGGCAGAGTCGGCAGTGAAGCCGTTTCCGACCGCCGCCGAGATTGCCATGCACGCCAAGATCGTTCCCCTGACTGAAACGCTCGCAGTCGCCTCGCAGATCACTGCGGGCGACATCGCCGAGATCGCCGCGCTTGGCTATCGCACGCTGATCAACAACCGGCCGGATGGCGAGGAGCCAGACCAGCTCTCGGCGGCCGAAGCGCGCGCCGCGGCCGAGGCGGCGGGGATCGCCTACCACTATCTGCCATTCACCGCCGGTACGCTGACCGAGGCGGACATCGCCGCCTTCGATGCGCTGCTCCGTGCGGCGGACGGGCCTGTGTTGGCGCATTGCCGGTCTGGTACGCGCTGCTGCCTGATCTGGTCGGCAATCCAGCTTAAGGAAGGCGGCTCGGCGGATGCGTTGATCGCCGGCGGTGCCGCCAAGGGCTTTGAGATTTCTGCCCTCAAGCGCTTCGCCTGATACATCGAAATCGTGGCGCGACGGCCCGGGTCGGCGTATAAGCGCGCTTGAATTGACCCCGAACGGGGCGTCTGCCCGTTACCGGCCGGCAAAAAGCGGAAAATTCAAGGAGGAACCGTCATGGATCGCGCACATCGGATCGCCATCGCCAAGCAGGTCCTCAAGATGCTGGAGACCGACGAGGTCCAGATGGGGGATGAGTCGCTCGAGTTCGACATCGGCCGCTTCACCGATCCGGTGCGGTTCGAGAAGGAAAAGCAGGAATTCTTCCTGAAGCGGCCCCAGCTGATCGCCTTCACCGCCGACCTGCCCGATCCCGGCGATTATTACGCGACCCAGATCGCCGAGAAGCCGATCCTGCTGGTGCGCGGCAAGGACGGTACGGCGCGCGCGTTCCTGAACGCCTGCCGCCATCGCGGCGTGAAGCTGGCGGAGGGCTGCGGCCACGGCAAGGGCTTCACCTGCCCCTATCACGGCTGGACCTTCAACAATGAAGGCGAGCTGATCTCGGTCCCCAGCCGCAGTGCCTTCGATATCGAACAGTTGGCGGACCGCGACCTGATCGCGCTCCCGATCGCCGAGCGTCACGGCTTTATCCTGGTCCATCCGCAGCCGAACGGGCATCTCGATTTCGATGAATTCTTCGGCGAGATGAAGGACCATCTGGCGGGCTATCATTACGAGAATCTGCGTCTTGTGCGGGAATATCGCGCGCCGGCCCGGATCAACTGGAAGCATGCGGTCGATGGCGGCGTGGAGGGCTATCACGTCCCCTATCTGCACCCGAACACGGTCGGGCCGATGACCTTGCAGCAGTTCCTGCACATCGATTTCGGCCTGCATCACACGCTGGTCTCGGTCGGTCCGGACATCGCCAAGCTGCGCGACCTGCCGGAAGACCAGTGGCCGGAATATTGCAATTTCTCCTGCTCGAACGCGATCTTCCCAAATACGGTGATCGGCGCGGGCGAGCTGATGGCGTTCTTCCAGCGCAGCGAGCCGACCAACAAGCCGGGCGAGTGCGACTATATCTTCCGCCTCTATGGCTGGGACCGGAACGCGTCGGACGAGATCAAGGCGCGCGACGCCGCGGTCGCCGACATGCTGGTCACGGTGGCGCTGGAGGAGGACATGAAGATCCAGTCCACCTCGCAGGTGATGATGGAGGCGGGGGCCGTCCCGTCGATCATCCTTGGCAAGCGCGAGCAGAACGTGCTGCGCATGCATAAGAACTACGACAAGCTGATCGGCCACGACGCCAGGGCGGCGCTCGAGGCGGAAGGCCTGCTGGAGGCGGCGGAGTAGGGCGGCCTAACCGCACTTAAACCTAGGCCGCCTTCATCAGCTCGACCCGGACGCCGTCCGGGTCGGTGCAGTACATGATCTCGATACCGCTGCCGAACACCGCCCGCGTCTGCGGGTAGGTGCGGCCGCCATTCGCCAGCACATCGGCGGCGACGGCGTCGATATCGTCGACATAGAACGCCATGTGGGTGAGCCCGAACTGGTTCATCGGCCGACGCTCGCGCGCGCCGAAACAGGCTGGCGAGTCCATCTTCAGGAGCTCGACCGTATTACTCTCTGCGCTGCGCACCATCTGTGCGCGCAGCTTTACGTCCTTCAGCTCGTTGACCACGTCCAGCCAGTTCGAATGGCTGTGCAGGGCATAGTTTTCGGCAGGGCTGAAGCCGAGCGCCCTGTCGTAGAAGCGCATCGATTGTCGGGTATCGGTGACGCAGATTCCGGAATGGGAGAAACGGGCCGGGATTTCCGGATTGTGCATCAGTTCGATCCGCGCGCCGTCCGGGTCGGTGCAATACATCATCGTCGTATTGCCTTCCGGGAACGTCGCCCGCGTGTGCGCATGGACCGCACCACCGGCTTCGCTGACGCGCGCCGCGGCCTCGTCCATGTCATCGACATAGAAGGCAAGGTGGGTGAGCCCGTACATGTTTCCGGCCCGCCGCTCGCGCGGGCCGAACGCGTCGGGCCGAACAAATTGCAACAGTTCCAGCGCCACCCCTTGTGAATTACGGACCATCTGGGCGCGGATCACGGCGCCCGGCACCTCCATCACGGTTGAAAGCGCGGGATCGTCCATGGCGAAGTGTTCCGCCTCGCCAAAACCCAGGCCGTCACTATAGAAACGTAGCGATTGTGCGAAGTCGCGGACGCAGACGCCGCGGTGCGAAAGCCTGGTGGTCATACGCGATTCCTCCCTTTCGGACCTGTAGACCATCATTCCGGGGTGATCGGCCAGTCAATTTTCCGGCGGCCCTCTTGGCGGGGCGGTCGGTGGGAGTCCCGCTGTTGCAAAAAGGCGACAGCCGCCGGTTTTCTGCAATTTTTGCTTCAAAAACTGTAGCAATTCCCCCGGCATTCCGCATAGGAAGGGATGCTATGCATATTCAGTATATCTGGGAGAATCCTCAATGAATGTCAGCTTGGCGCGTTTGCGCTTGGGATCGTCGTTGATCGCTCTGGCGGGCGCTAGCCTGCTGGGCGCCGCGCCTGCGATGGCGCAAGATCAGGCGCAGGCCGCTCCTGCCGGTGGCGCCGACGCGCAGCCGCAGATGGAAGAAATCGTCGTCACGGGCAGCCACATCGCCCGTAACAACCTGGAGCAGATCGTTCCGGTCGTTTCGATTTCCACCGCGCAGTTGCAGGCCACCGGTATCACCAACCTGGCCGATTCGCTGAACAAGCTGCCGCAGCTGGGCGTTCCCGGCCTGTCGAACGCCAGCACCAACTTCTCGGACGACGGCGCCGGCGTCAGCACGATCAACCTTCGTAACCTCGGTGAAGCACGCACCCTCGTCCTCATCGACGGTCGCCGCTCGGTCAGCGGCACGACGATCGGTCAGGGCATTGGCGCCGCGGTCGATATCAACCAGATCCCGACCTTCCTGGTCGAGGGCGTTGACATCGTCACCGGCGGCGTGGGCGCCTCGCTCGGTTCCGAAGCCGTCGCCGGCGTGGTCAACATCAGGCTGCGCGACCGCTTCGAAGGCCTGATGATCAACGAGCAGTACGGCCTGACGACCGACAATGGCGACGACAAAACGGAAACGTTCGATCTGTTGACCGGTACGTCATTCGCCGACGATCGCGGTCACATCGTGTTCGGCCTCGAATATCGCGACGAAGGCGCGGTCTATTCCAAGGACCGCGCGATCTCGGCGCATGACGTCGGTGATCCGAGCATTGGCGATCCGGCCTATCTGCCGAGTTCGTACAACCCCTATAGCAACATCGTGGCCTACCCGTCGGCTCGTAACCCGAATTGGAGCCGATTGGTCACCTTCCCCAACGGAAAAGGCGACCCCGTCACCTACAATCGGAACCTCTATGGTTTCGATCGGGAGCAGTATCGGACGATCCTGATCCCGACCTCCCGCATCTCGCTTTATGAAAAGGCGAGCTACGACATCACCGACGATATCAAGTTCCACGTCGACGGCCGCTTCACCCGTGCGGAAGCGACCAGCGACCTGGAGCCGATCGCGATCTCGAGCAACGGATCGACGACGATCGGCTTCAACGGTGACGCGCTTCGCATGCCGATGAGCAACTACTACCTGAACCAGGCATTCGCGGGATCGAGGTTCCTGCCGACGGGTGACGGAACCGGCAACGCCGCCGATTGGCGCCGCCGTTTCCTTGAGCTCGGCAACCGCGGTGCGGATGCTACCCGCACCAACTGGGCCTACAATCTCGGCTTCAGCGGCACGCTTCTCGATAAATTCACGTGGCACGCCGACTATACCTTCAGCGAAATGGACAATTTCCAGGAGGGCGTCAGCGGCAACGTGCTGCGCCTGCAGCAGGCATTGACCACGGCGGTCGTCGGCGGAAAGGTCGTTTGCGCCGGCGTGAAAGCGCGGGCTGCCGGCTGCGTGCCGATCGATTTCTTCGGCGCGGGCAGCGCCAGCCCGGCTGCGGTCAACTATATCCGGAACCTCCGGAGCTATACTGACCAGAACCAGGAAAACGATCTCAACCTCGACATCAGCGGCCCGATCTACAGCCTGCCCTGGACCGGCGGTGGTGATGTCAGCCTGGCGGCCGGCTTCGAATACCGCACTGAAGCCGGTTACAGCCGCGGCGATTATCTGAGCTCGCACGGGTTCGATCTCGATACGTCGCAGCCGCCGTCGCAGGGTTCCTATTCGGTCGAGGATTACTGGGTCGAAACCAAGGTCCCGGTTCTCCAGGATCTGCCGTGGGCCAAGAGCCTGACGCTGAACGGCTCCTTCCGCTATAGCGACTATTCCAACCAGAATGTCGGCGGCAAGCAGTCCTACAGCTACGGCCTGACCTACGCCCCGGTATCCGATGTCCAGTTCCGCGTCGTGAACTCGGTCGCTATCCGTGCTCCCGACCTGTCGGACCTGTATGCGGGCCGCGGCAACTCGGCGATTTCGGTGCTCGATCCTTGCTCACAGTCGCAGGTGGCCAGCGCTCCGAACAAGGGTGTCCGCATCGCCAACTGCTTGAAGATCCCGGGCATGGCCGCGCGGATGGGGGCCAACGCTGGTACGGCTGCCAACCCGAACGGCAACTTCATCGAAAACAATGCTCAGCAGCAGTCGGAACTCAGCTACGTGCAGGGTAACCCGAATCTGACGAACGAGCGGGCTCAGATCTTCACCTACGGTGTCGTGCTGCAGCCGCGTTGGATCCCGAACTTCACGGCGACGGTCGACGCGTTCAAGTACAAGATCGCGAACGCCGTGCAGGCGATCGACCTCCAGACCGAGGCCGACCAGTGCGCCGATACGCAGTCGTCCAACTTCTGCGACGCGGTTCGTCGCTACGGTTCGGGGCCGAACCTTGGCCTGATCCAGGGCGTCGACCAGGAGCCGATCAATGTCGGTTCGCAGGACGAACGCGGCATCGACGTCGCGCTGAACTATAACTTCGGCTTGGAGGACATGTTCAGCGGGGTCGATGGTCGCATCGCCCTCGCCTGGAATTACACCTTCCTGCAGCAGTTGGAATATACGTCGATCAACGGCTCCACCACCAATCAACGTGGGCTCTTCGGTGCTCCGAAGAACAAGTGGAACCTGGCCACGACCTACAGCAACGACCTCGTGGATGTGACCTGGAACCTGCGTTACGAGGGTTCGCAGAGCTTCGATGGCGGTCAAGGCGGCCCGACCTTCGAGCCGTTCCTGTATAACGACATCAACATCCGCTACCACCTGACGGACCAGATCACGCCCTATATCGGTGTGAACAACCTGTTCGGTGTAACGCCGCCGCTGGTTACGCAGGAATACCAGCAGACGGGCGGTGGCGTGACGGCCGCTGTCACCGGCACCAACACGGTTCCGGACGTCTACGACATCATCGGTCGCTTCATCTACTTCGGTGTGAAGTACCAGATGAGCTGGGACGAGGCTCCGGTTGAGGCTGCTCCCTACGTGCCGCCGCCTGTGGTTGCTCCGGCGCCTGCGCCGAAGTCCTACCTGGTGTTCTTCGACTTCAACAAGTCGGACCTCACCCCGCAGGCAGTCACGATCGTCGATACGGCGGCCAAGAATGCCCAGGTCGGCAAGGTTACGCGACTGACGGTCACCGGTCACACCGACACGGTCGGCTCCGACGCCTACAACATGCGTCTCAGCCGCCGTCGTGCGGAATCGGTGGCTTCGCAACTCGAAAAGGACGGCGTTGCGGCGTCCGAGATCGAGATCATCGCGAAGGGCAAGCGGGACCTGCTGGTTCCGACCGCGGACGGTGTCCGCGAGCCGCAGAACCGGCGCGTCCAGATCGTCTTCGACGGCGGTCCGACCTCGTAACGGTCCGGCATAGTGCAATAGGGCGGTGCTCCTTCGGGGGCGCCGCTTTTTTTTATGGCGTCCGGGCGCGCTCTCGCCCTATAAGCGACAGGTTTCTGAGCTCGCGCGGTGGGGCGTGACGCGACCGCCGCATTTTCGCCAAGGTTCGCAGGATTACTCTCGCCGTTCCGTGTCTAAGCGCACGTAGGAAGGTGAGAGATGCTGCATACGCCGGCCTCCCCTCGGTTGACCTTCGAGGATGCCGTGTCGGTTCATGTACTGCGCGCGCATGGCACGATTTTTAGCGAGCTGACCCGGATTTTCGGCGCCAACCCGGCGCGGTTTCACGAAATCCTGTGCGGAGACCTGTTTCCGGGAAGCTGGGAGGAGGCCGTTCAGCGACTGGCCGCCGGTGAATGCTGGAGTCCCGACATCTCCAACCTGATCGATGCCCACGGACGCGAGCGCGTCCTGGCCTCGGTCATGGCCGCGAGCCCCGCCAAGAAGAAGTTCGAGCGGCAGCGCAAGCGATTCCTCAAGTCCTCGCCGATCTCGATTCGCTTGCTCAGGATCGGCTGAGATCGGCAGGCTTTAGCGGTAGGCGCGGAAGAAGTCCCGCATATCCTCGACCAGCAACGGCCCGTTCTCCAGCGCCGCGAAATGTCCGCCGCTGGCGCCCATGCGCCGGTGCTGCAGGTTATAGACCCGGCGCGCCCAGCTTTCCGGCGCCGGCGGGATCAGGTCGTTGGGGAACAGGAACAGGCCCGTCGGCACCTCGACCCGCTCGCCCGGTTTCAGGAAGAAGGCATCGGAATCGACCAGCGCTACGTAAAGCCAGGTCGAGGCGTTGATGCCGTTCAGCCAGTAAAGCATCACATTGCTCAGCAGATCGTCCAGCTTGAACGGCGGCGGCTCGTGCGCGCCGGGTGTGGTCCAGCCGTGGAACTTCTCCAGGATCCAGCCGGCGAGGCCGGCGGGCGAATCGGTCAGCCCATAGGACAGGGTCTGCGGCTTCGTGCCCTGGATCTGCTGATAGGCCGATTCCAGCCGCGACTGCTCCTGCGCCTTGGCCAGCCAGGCCAGCTCCTCGTCGGTCATTGGCGCGACGCCGTCGCCGTGGCGCGCCGGGAGCAGGCCCTGCATATTGAGGTGGATGGCCGCCAGATGCTCGGGATGGTCGAAGGCCAGCCATGAGGTGATGGTGCCGCCCCAGTCGCCGCCCTGGGCGACATACGTATCGCAGCCCAGCACGTCGACCATGAACTCGCGCCACAGCGCCGCCACCTGGCGCGGCGATATCGGTGCTTCCGGCGGGTCGGAAAAGCCATAGCCGGGCAGGCTGGGCACAACCACGGTGAAGCCGTCTTCCGCCTTGCCCCCGAACCGTTCCGGATGGGCCAGTGGCTCAATCACGTCCAGGAATTCCACCACCGACCCAGGCCAACCGTGGGTCAGCAGCAGCGGCATCGGGTTGTCGCCCGACCCGCGCTCCAGGATGAAATGCAGCTTCCGGCCACCGACGATTGTCTTGTATTGCGGGAAGCGGTTGAGCTTCGCCTCCCATGTGCGCCAGTCGTACTGGTCTTTCCAATAGGCGACGACCGACTTCAGCCAGGTCATGTCGGTGCCGTAAAACCACGGCTCCGCCTTGGCCTCGATCGGCCACCGGGTGCGCGCCAGCCGCTCCTTCAGATCGTCGAGAACGGAATCGGGAACCTCGACCTTGAACGGCTCAGCCTGGAAGTTTTCGCGCATCCCAACCCCTCACGCCTACGTTCATGATCCTTAGACGTAATAGCTTCCGCCATTGACCGTCAGAACGCTGCCGGTGGCATAGCTGGCCTGGTCGCTGGCCAGGAAGGCGACGGCGGCGGCGACTTCTTCCGGCTGCGCCATGCGGCCCAGCGGGACGGCGGCTTCCATCGCCTTGATCATCTCGTCGGGCAGGTTGGTCATGATCGGCGTCGCGGTCGGGCCGGGATGCACCGCGTTGACCCGGATGCGTCGGGTTGACAGCTCACGCGCCAGTCCGCGGGTGAAGCCGACGACGCCCGCCTTGCTGGTCACGTAATGCAGCGGCCCCTCGCCCGACGCGGCGGAGGTCGAGGCGATGTTGACGATGCTGCCGGCGATGCCTTCCGCCACCATCAGCCGCACGGCGGCGCGGGCGCAATAGAACTGGGCCGTCAGGTTGACGTTGAGGACCCTTGCCCAGCCCTCGTCGGACATGTGGATCATCTGGTCGGGATGGGCGGTCGGTGTTTCGCCCCGGCCGATCTGCGCCTGGCGTTCGGCGATACCGGCATACATCTCGTTGCTGCCGTCGTTCGGGCCGCGGCCGATGCCGGCATTGTTGACCAGGATGTCGACGCCGCCGAATGCGTCCTTGATCCTGGCGAACACGGCGTCGACCGACTTGCTGTCGGCGATGTCGCAGGCAAAACCCAGATGCCGCTCGGCGTCGGCGCCGCTCCACACCTTCTGCGCGGCCTCTTCATTGATATCCAGGGCCGCAACGCGTGCACCCTCGGCGGCGAGGCGGTGGGCGATGGCGAGACCGATACCGCTGGCGGCGCCGGTCACGACGGCGCGCTTGTTCATGAGCAGCATGTGCGTTTCCCTTTCAGGTCGACCCTTTTTAGGTCGGGATGTTCATTTGGACGGACTTGCCGCCGTCCACCGGGATGCAGGCGCCGGTGACGAAGGTCGATTCGTCCGACACCAGGAACAGCACGGCATCGGCCAGTTCTTTGGGTTGCCCGCCGCGTTTCATGGGGATTGCGTCGGTTGCCTTGGCGGCGCGAACCGGGTCGTGCTTGGCGAAATTCTCGACCGCCGGCGTCAGGATCTGGCCCGGCGCGATGACGTTGACGCGCACATTATGCTCGGCGGCCTCCAGCGCGGCCACGGCGCTGAAATGGATCAGAGCCGCCTTGGACGCGGAATAGCTGCTCATGCCGATCATCGCCAGCAGGCCGTTGGTCGAGGCGATGTTGACGATCGAGCCGCTCTTCTGCGGATACATCAGCTTCAGCGCCGTCTTGGTGCCGACGAACACGGCGTCGGCATTGACCGCGAAGTCCGCCCGCCAGTCCTCCAGCGAGGTGTTCAGGATGTCGGAATAGTGGACCGACATGGCGTTGTTCACCAGCGCGTCCAGGCGACCGTGGCGCTTATGGGCATCCTCGATCGCCTTGGCGTAAGCCGCGGTGTCGCTGACGTCCAGCTGCAGCGCCTCGACCGAGCCCACGGCCTTCACGGCGGCTTCGGCGTCGGCCAGGTTTTCCTTGCGGCGGGCGCAGATGATCACATGCGCGCCTTCCTCGGCCAGCCGGATGGCCGACGCGCGGCCGATACCATCGCTGCCACCGGTGATGAACGCGACTTTCCCCTGCATTCTGCCCATGATCGTCTTTCCCCAGAAACGTGCGCCCTAGAACTGTCTGGCGGCGGTTTACCGAATTTCTGTACCGCAGTCTATTATTTTATGAACGGATAGTCAGTGTAGCCTTCCGGTCCCGGCGTGTAGAGGGTTTTGCGGTCGAAATGCTGTAGCGCGCGGCCTTCGCGGAAACGTCGGACGAGGTCCGGATTGCCCAGGAAATGCCGGGCGAACGACACGGCCGCAGCCTCGCCGCTGTCCACCATTTGGTTGCCGTGCTCCAGCGTGATCGAATCGTTGAGGATCAAGGGCCCGGTGAAGTTGGCCTTGGCAACTTCCACGCCATCGACCTGCGGGGTCTTCAGCCGGATCACGTGCAGATAGGCCAGCCCCATCGGGTCGATGGCCTTCAGCAGCGTGGCATAGGTTTCCGCCGGGTTGTCGTCATGGATGTCGTTGAACACGACACCGGGACAGATGCGGATGCCGACCCGTCCGGGCCCGGCGACGGCAACCATCGCCTCCAACATCTCCACCACCGCGCGGATACGGTTCTCGGCGGAGCCTCCATAACGGTCGGTGCGCTTGTTGGTGCCGGTCGACAGGAACTGCATCGGTAGATAGCCGCTGGCGCAGTGGAGTTCGACGCCGTCGAATCCGGCGTCCAGCGCGTTCTTTGTCGCCGTACCGAATTCCGCGACCACGCCCGCGATCTCGCCTGTTTCCAGCGCCCGCGGCACGTCGAAATCCTGCATCCCGGCAGTATCGGTGAACATCTGCCCCTTGGCCTGCACGGCGGAGGGGGCGACGGTCTCGCTGCCCGGATCCTTGTTCGCCTTCGCGCCGATGCGGCCGCAATGCATGATCTGCAGCACGATCTTGCCGCCTTCGGCATGGACCGCGTCGGTCACCTTCTTCCAGCCGGCGATCTGCGCCGGGGTGTATATGCCAGGCGTGCGGCAATAGCCCTTGCCGTCGGCGCTCGGCTGCGTGCCTTCGCTGACAATCAGGCCGGCGGTTGCGCGCTGGCGGTAATATTCGACGTTGAGGTCGGTCGGCACGTCGCCTTCGCCCGCACGGCTGCGGGTCATCGGCGCCATGACGATGCGGTTCGAAAGCGCGATATCCCCGAGCTTCACGGGATCGAAAAGGGTCGTCAACGGACGCGCACCGATGGGGGCTTGTTACCGCGCCGCATGGTTTCGATGAATTTCTCGAGCGGGGCGGGGGACTCGATCGGCGCTTCGGGCGGACCCTTGCGCGACCAGTATTCCTTCCAGGACGGGAACAGCTCGTGGAACGTGCCCTCATAGGGTTCGCGGCCCGGCCAGCGCATCTTGCGGCTGCCGATCGGCGGCTTGTTCAGGTCCGTCGCGTACCAATAGAGCGGCAGGCGGCGGCGGAAATACCAGCGCCCGTCGACGCGTTCGTATTTGTCGAAATACATCATCTGCATGATGACCCATTCCGCGCCGGTCTCGTGCTCGTTCTTGGAATAGACGACGCCCATCGCGTGGTCCGGATCCTCGAACTCGATGATGTGCCCGCCGATATGGTGCGACGTGCCGTCGAACTGCATCCGGTGCGTCTCGTCGAACCAGTCGCGCAAGGCCTGCCGGCCGGACTTGTCCTTGCTGACCTTCACATCCTCCGGAAACAGATTGGCCCAGGCGTCGGCATCCCGCATGTCCAGCGCCAGCGAATATTTCGCGGCGAGCTGACGGATTTCGTCGATCGACTCCAGCCGGTCGATGCGGGCTTCGAGCGAGGGTTTGGCGTCTGTCATAGATTGTCCTTAGGGCTGGGCAAGTTCTTGCGGCGTCACATCCTTCGACGGTCCGGCGGCGGATTTCAAGAAGGCGATCACGCTGGCAAGCTCGTCCTTCGAATAGCCGGACAGGTCGTGGGCATAGATAGGCGTGGTCGCGGCGGCATCCCCGACCTTGATCCCGTCCGCCGGGTAGAAACTGCGAAGCACCGGCGGGACCGAGGACAGGTCATAGAGCTGCACGATCTTTTCGGTCTTCTGCTTCACGATGCCGGTGACCGTCGTGCCGCCTGCGGTCACGGTCGCAACCGGATAGTCGGCGTCTGGCACGGTCGGTTTCGTGATCGCCTTGTAGAGATCGTGCGGCGTCCGCTTGGCCACGCCGGTCAGGTCCGCGCCAATGGGGCCGCCTTCCTGTTTGTAGCTGTGGCAGGCGGCGCAGCTGCCGGTACGTGCCAGGTCGAAGAAGACCTTGCGACCGGCCTCCGCCTGCTTGTTCAGCGGCGTAGGGGGCGGCGCGCTGGCCGGCGCCGGAGCAGCCGGGCCCGCGCCGGCGTTGTGATTGTTGGGCGACAGCGACATCACATAGTCGACCACCAGGTCGATCTCGTGCGCCGACAGGGAATCCTTGAACGACGGCATCGGCGTGCCCGAGCGACCGTTGGTCACGGTGCTGCGGACGAAATCCGGCGCGAAATTGCGGTTGAGCAGCGACGGACCGCGCGCGCCGACCCCGCCCTCGCCGTGACAGAACGAGCTGGAGCAGGTGATCGCGAACACATTCCCGCCCTGCATCATCTCCTGCGCGGCGGGGGCGGCAACGGCACGGGAGGCGGCGAGTGCCGCGAGCGCGGCGATGGCGAGCTTAGTGCGCATCGGCGGGCCCCTTCTCCGGCAGGGCGAAGACGAACAGGGTCGACCCGACCGGCGGCACTTTCTTGGCAGCCTCGGGCCATAGCGGCCCGATCAGCGTCGCCGGCGCACCCTGCAGGCCGGACGGAACCGCCACATACTGGCGGCCCTTGACCGAATAGGTGATGGGCGACGCTGAAATGCCGCTGCCGGTCGGAAAGGACCACAGTTTCTTGCCGTCGGTAGCGTCCAGCGCATAGGCGTTGCCGAACACGTCGCCGCCGAACACCAGATTGCCGGCGGTGGAGGTCAGCGGCGAAACGTTCGGTACCTCGGTCGGCACCGTCCATTTGCGCTTGCCGGTCAGCGGGTCGAACGCGGCGATGAAGGGCTTCGTGTCGGGCGAGCGCACCGGGCGGATGAAGCCGCCCATGATCATGTCGCCCTCCTTGCCCTGCATGACCGGCATCGCCTTGGTATAGGCGCAGGTCTCGAACGAGGTATTGTACCAGAGCCCGGTCTTCGGGCTGTAGGTCGAATGATTGCCGGCGCGCGAGCCATAGAGCGATGGGCAGATCAGTTTCTCGACGCCCAGCTGGGTTTCGACCGGATCGATCGGGTGGCCGTCCTTGTCCAGCCCCTTGTTCCAGGTGATCTTGTCGGCATGCGGCCAGCCGGCGACGTATTTCCCGGTCGCGCGGTCCAGCACATAGGTGAAGCCCGATTTGTTGGCGTGGAGCAGCAGCTTCTCGGTCTTGCCATCGTGCTGGATGTCCAACAGCGTCGGCTCCGGCGCGGAATCGTAGTCCAGACTATCGTTCGGGTTTTCCTGATAAAACCATTTGAGCTTGCCGGTCGCGGCGTCGAGCGCGACGACGGAATCGGTGTAGAGGTTGGCGCCGGGGCGCGACGCGGCGTTCAGCATCGGCTGCGGGTTGCCCACGCCCCAATAGACCAGGTTCAGCTCCGGATCGTACGAGCCGCCATACCAGGTCGAACCGCCGCCGACATTCCAGATATCCTTGGGCCAGCTGTCGTTGCCGGGCTCGCCTTCCGCCGGAATGACATAGAATCGCCAGGCCAGCTTGCCCGTCTTCGCCTCATAGGCGCTGATATAGCCGCGATGGGCGACGTCGCCGCGCGCGCCGACCACGACCTTGTCTCCCGCCATGATCGGCGTGAAGGAGGTGGTGCACTTGCACTGCCGATAATCCTCGATCTGCACGTCCCAGACGTCGCGTCCGGTCTTGGCGTCCACGGCGACCAGATGGTTGTCGCGCGTGCCCTGGAAGAGGAGGCCGAACCCCATGGCGAGGCCGGTGGAACTGCCGACGCCGCCCAGCGTACCCGACGGGATTTCGCGTTTGCCGGCCCAGATCACCTGGCCGTTGGTGGCATCCAGCGCGAACAGGTGGTTGTTCGGCGCCAGCAGATACATGATCCCGTCGACCACGATGGGCGTCGCGCCCAGCGTGGTCTCGCCGGTCTGGAACGCCCAGGCGACCTGCAGTTTTGCAACGTTCTTGCTGTTGATCTGGTCGAGCGGGCTATAGCTCTGCGCCCGGTTGTCGCCGAAGAAACCGGGCCAGTCGCTGCCGGTCTGCGGCGTATCAGCGGCCTGCGCGGCGTTGGCGAACGTCATGACGGCCAGCGCGGCTGCGCCCATCCAGGCGCCGATGCGCCGTGCCGATTTCTGTCGAATCATTCCCATGCACCCTCTCCTGACCGCGCCTTGGTCTTATCGTTTTCCGCACTCGAGGCAATATGCGGCAACCGGCGCTTTGCGTTCTTATCAGTATCGATCCCCGGTCCGCCACATCCGAATGGGCCTTGCGGGTCGGGGCTGGGCGACGCAGAAATAGGGCGCATTGGGAGGATTCGCATGGGCAGGATACGCGCGCTTTCGGTTTTGGCTTTGCCGCTTCTGTTCACAACAACGGTTGCCGCAGCCCAATCCTCAACACCAGCCCCTACGGCGAACGCGATCGAGATCGCCTATATCGGCATCAAGTCCGACCGTACGCTCCCGCTGTCCTACCTGGACCAGCCGCCGGCCGACGAGGGCATCCAGGGCGCGCGCCTTGCGCTCGCCGACAACAACACGACCGGCCAGTTCCTGAACCAGTCTTTCCATCTCAGCGAAGCCATGGCGGTGGATGCCGCGGTCGCGGTCGATGCCTTCAAGGCGCGCGTCGCCGCCGGCGACAAGCTGTTCGTGGTCGATCTGCCGGCCCCCGTCCTGCTGCAGCTGGCCGACCTGCCCGAAGCCAAGGATGTGACCATCCTGGATGCGACCAGTGAGGACGACGCGCTGCGCGCCGAGGGCTGCCGGCGCAACGTGCTGCACAGCTCGCCCAGCCGCGCCATGCTGGCCGACGCGCTGATGCAGTACATGATGATCAAGAAATGGAGCCGCATCGCGCTGATCGTCGGCGGCGACCCGGCGGACAAGCTCTATGCCGACGCGGTGCGCAACGCCGCGCGCAAGTTCCGCATCAAGATCGTTCAGGAAATCCCCTGGACCTTCGATCCCGGCTCCCGCCGCACCGACACCGGCCATTACGCCGTGGAGGCGGAGGTCGCGCGCATCACCCAGGGCCTGTCCGACTACGATCTGCTGGTGGTGGCGGACGAGGGCGACAATTTCGGTGATGAGTTGGGTTACCGCACGACCCTGCCTCGGCCGGTCGCCGGCACGCAGGGGTTGGTGCCCAGCGCCTGGGCCCGGCCGTTCGAGCAATGGGGCGCGACCCAGCTGCAGAGCCGGTTCCTGAAGGCAGCCAATCGCTGGATGACGGACAAGGATTACGGCGCTTGGCTGGCGGTGCGCGCGGTGGGTGAGGCGGCGGCGCGCGGCCAGACGACGGACCCGGCCAAGATCGGCGCCTTCATGCGCTCCAAGGACTTCGACCTTGCCGGGTTCAAGGGCACCAAATTGACATTCCGGGACTGGGATGGACAATTGCGCGAGCCCATCCTGCTGGCCGATGCGCGGTCGCTGGTTTCGGTCTCGCCGCAGCCCGGCTTCCTGCATCAGGTCTCAGAGCTCGACACGCTCGGCGTCGACCGTCCCGAAACGAAGTGCCATATGCCATGAAGACATTGCTTCTGACGGCTCTCCTGCTGGCTTCGACGCCGGCCCTCGCCGACCGCATCTATGTCTCCAATGAAAAGGACAATACGATCACCGTCCTGGATGGCCAGTCCTATAATATCCTTGCCACCGTGCCGACCGGGCAGCGGCCGCGCGCCATCCTGCTCTCGGTCGATGGCAAGAGCCTTTATATCTGCGCCAGCGATTCCGACGAGATCCAGGTGATGGACCTGGCGACGCTGAAGATCACCGGCACGCTGCCCTCCGGTCCCGACCCCGAGCGGTTCGATACCAGCCCCGACGGCAAGTTCCTCTACGTCGCCAACGAGAACGACAACAAGGTCTCGGTCGTCGATGTTGCCGCCGGCAAGATCGTCGCGGAGACTCCCGTCGGCATCGAGCCGGAAGGCATGGCGGTCAGCCCCGACGGCAAGACGGTGGTGGACACGACGGAGACCACCAGCATGGCGCATTTCATCGATACCGAAACGCATAAGGTGGTCGCCAACGTCCTGGTCGACAGCCGCCCGCGCGTCGCTGCCTGGTCCCCCGACGGCGCCCAGGTCTGGGTGTCGTCGGAGGTCGGCGGCGCGGTGAATGTGATCGACGCGACGACCCACAAGATCCTGAAGAAAATCACGTTCGACGTGCCCGGCCTCACCACCGGCAAGGCGCAGCCGGTCGATATCAAGCTGACCAAGGATGGCGCCACGGCCTTCATCGCGCTCGGTCCGGCAAACCGGGTCGCGGTGGTCGATGCCAAGACATTCGCGATCCAGGACTACATCCTGGTCGGCCAGCGGGTCTGGAACATGGGCTTTTCCCCCGACCAGAAGCGGCTGATGACCGCCAACGGCGTGTCGAACGACATCACGATCATCGACGTGGCGACCAAGAAGCCGGTGAAATCGGTTCCCGTCGGCCGGTCGCCCTGGGGCGTGGTGGTCGGCCCGTGAGCCAGGGCGCGGCGCTCGCCGTATCGAACGTCAGCCACAGTTTCGGCGAACGGAAGGCGCTCGCGGGCGTCAGCTTCACGATCGCGCCGGGCGATTTCACGGTTCTGCTGGGCCTGAACGGTGCGGGCAAGACCACCCTGTTCGCGCTGGTGACCGGCCTTTATCACAGCCGCGGCGGCGGCATATCGGTCTATGGCGCGGATATGCGGACCAACGGGTTGAAGGCGCTGGCTAAAATCGGCGCGGTCTTCCAGCAATCGACGCTCGATCTTGACCTGACGGTCGAGCAGAACATGTTCTATCACGCCGCGCTCTACGGCATGTCGCGCGCCGTCGCCGCGGCGCGGATCCAGGCTGAGCTCGACCGCGTCGGCCTTGCCGACCGCCGCAAGGAGAAGGCGCGCGACCTGTCGGGCGGGCAACGCCGCCGTATCGAGTTGGCGCGCGCACTGATCCACGAGCCGTCGCTGCTGCTGCTCGACGAGCCGACGGTCGGCCTCGACATTGAAAGCCGCCGCTTCCTGCTCGAGCATGTCCGCAGCCTTTGCGCGGAACGCCGGATGGCGGTGCTGTGGGCGACCCACCTGATCGACGAAGCGGACGACGATTCGAAGATCGTCGTCCTGCATAAGGGGAAGGTTCTGGCCGCCGGCGCCGCGCGCGATGTGATCGCAAGCGCCGGGCAGACCGACCTTCGCACGGCTTTCGATGCGCTCGTTGCGTCCGCGCCCGAGGGGAAGGGCAAGTCATGAGAGCGGTCCAATATTGGCGCGCCTTCGCCGGCATCGTCTGGCGCGAGGCGCTGCGCTGGTTAAACCAGCGCGGCCGGTTCGTCTCGGCGCTGGTGCGGCCGCTGGTCTGGCTCGGCATCTTTGCCGCCGGTTTCCGCTACGTGCTCGGCATGTCGATCATCGAGCCGTACGACACCTATATCCCCTATGAGGTCTATATCGCGCCCGGCCTGGTCGCGATGATCCAGCTGTTCAACGGTATGCAGAGCTCTCTCTCGATGGTCTATGACCGCGAGATGGGCAGCATGAAGACGCTGATGATCAGCCCGTTCCCCCGCTGGTACCTGCTGCTGTGCAAGCTCTTGGCCGGCGTCGCCGTCTCCGTGGTCCAGGTCTATATCTTCCTGGCTATCGCACTGTTGTGGGACGTGGAACTGTCGCCGCTCGGCTATGTGGAGATCCTGCCGGCGCTGGTCCTTTCCGGCGTGATGCTGGGGGCGCTGGGGTTGGTGCTGTCGTCCTTCATCAAGCAGCTGGAGAATTTTGCCGGGGTGATGAATTTCGTCATCTTCCCGATGTTCTTCGCCTCTTCAGCGCTGAACCCGCTCTGGCGGGTCAAGGAATCCTCCCTGCTGCTCTATCAGATCTATTCGGTGAATCCGTTCACCCACGCGGTGGAGCTGATCCGCTTCTCGATGTACGGCAAGTTCAACGGCGAGGCCGCCGCGGTGGTCGGCGGTTTCATCGTTGTCTTCATGGCGCTGGCGGTTTGGGGTTACGATCCGGGCAAGGGCCTGCTCGCAAAGCGCGGCGGTCCCCCGGAGTGATTTCGACAAACATTTCGGGCCGATTTCGATAAACGGCCTGCCGGTTTCGACGAACATCCGAATAAATTGACGCCTTTCGCGCGCGCCTGCGTTATTTAAGGCGATGGTCAATTTTGCCTTGCAGTCGCCGGCCTGGCTGTCGCGCGGCGCCCGAACTGAAGCCTCTGCCGACGCGCCCGCCGCCGACGGGCATCTGCCGCCGCGCATCGCGGTCGCCTCGATCGTCGATTTCTGGATCTTCTATTTCGTCATCAACACCGTCCGCATGGCGGTGGCGGACGCGCCCGACCAGCTGCACATGCTCACGCGGCGGTTGGCGGTGTCGGTCATCGGCATCCTGATCACCGGTGCGCTGTGCCTGCTGTTGCGCCGGTTCGACCGCAAGCTGATGCGCGTTCAGGTGACGATCGCCTTCCTGGCTTCGATACCCGCTTCGCTCGCCTATGCGGCAACCAACTACGCCGCCTTCTATGTGGTGGCGCCGTTGGATTCGGAGCTTGAGGAAATGCAGAAGGCGCCGATGGAGCATATGACGCCGCTCGGCGTCGTCGTCGACCAGGCATTCAGCTGGTACTTCTTCATCGTCGCCTGGGCCGTCCTTTATATCGCGTTGTCTTATGCCGTCCGCGTTCGTGTCGCTGAGCGCAGCGCCGCCGAATACCGCGCCGTGGCGCAGACGGCGCAGCTTCGGGCGTTGCGCTATCAGGTCAATCCGCACTTCCTGTTCAACACGCTGAATTCGTTGTCGACCCTGGTGATGCGTTCGCGCGGCGAGGAGGCGGAGAGGATGATCATGAATCTCTCCACCTTCTTCCGCACCAGCCTCACCACCGATCCGACCGAGGATGTCGCGCTGGCCGACGAGATCCGCATGCAGCGACTCTATCTCGATATCGAGCAGGTGCGATTCCCCGATCGCCTCAAGGTCGAGATCGATGTGCCGCCCGCGCTTGAGAGCGCGGCGATCCCCGGGATGCTGCTGCAGCCCATTGTCGAGAACGCGATCAAATATGCCGTCGCCCGCAGCAGCCGGCCGGTGATTGTCACGATCCGCGCCCGCGACATGCATGGCCATCTGCAGGTGACGGTCGAGGATGACGGCGCCGACGAGCCGGTGGCGGATCGCGCGCACGGCCATGGCGTTGGCCTGCGCAATGTCTGCGAGAGGCTGGCCGCGCGCTTTGGCGACCGCGCCACCTGCCAGTACGGCACCAGGCCGCAGGGCGGATTCCGCGTTACGCTCACCATGCCGCTCCGGACCGGCCTCTCCATCGTCGCCGAATGACCGAACCCACACCGCTCCGCACCCTGCTGGTCGATGACGAGCCGCTGGCGATCGAGCGACTGCAGATCCTGTGTGCCCGTGTGGCGGGTCTGCATCTGGTCGGCACCGCGACCGATGGCGAGGCGGCGCTCAGGCTGGTCGAGGCGCTGAAGCCCGATCTGCTGCTGCTCGATATCGCGATGCCGGGGCTGGACGGCATGGCGGTGGCCCAGGCGGTTGAGAAGTTTGAGGTGAAGCCGGCCATCATCTTCGCCACCGCCTTCGACCAGTTCGCGGTCGCGGCGTTCGATGTGTCGGCTGTCGACTATCTCCTGAAACCGGTGGCGCAGGACCGGCTGGAGCGAGCCGTCGGTCGCGTACGAGCCCGCATTGCCGCTCCGCCGGGCGATGCGCCCAAGGCCGACGGGACCGCGCCCTCCGGCTCCGACTATACCCAGGAATTCTGGGTGCCGCACCGGGCCGAGATCATCCGTGTACCAGCGGGCGAGATCGACCTGATCGAGGCCGAGCGGGACTATATGCGGCTCCATGTCGGTCCGCGTTCTTACCTGCTGCACCAGACAATCACCGCGCTGGAGCGGCGGCTGGACCCCACGCAGTTCATCCGCTTGCACCGCTCCACAATAGCCCAGCGCGATCGCATCGCCGGCTTCAAGCATGACGGCATGGGCGCCTGGACCGCCCAACTCCGCGACGGCCGCGAAATCCGCATCGGCCGCACCTACCTCGCCGAAGCCCGCGCGCTCGCGGGGCGGTGACGGTACGAATCAAAAGGGCGGACAGCCTTTCGGCCATCCGCCCTTAAGTCGCCCGGTTGCTGCTGGGAGTCAGCGTGCGAGCATCGCAATGGCAGTGCCGTTCATCGCATAGCGATGATCCGAACGCGCGGAGGCTATGACGGCGTTCAGCTTGGGCTGTGCGCTTGCGATCGCGGTCGAGCGGCAGGCTGCATAACGCTCGTGATCGGTGAGGGTCGGTCCGTCGGCCCGCCAGCAGACATCGTCGGCCGCCTTGGCGATGCGACGTGTGAGGGCGGCCTCGCCCTCTGTGGTTGCCAGGTCCAGGTCCCGGAAATGCACGACCTTGGTGGGGACGTCGCTCTCACCGGCAAAGGCCGGGGCGGCGAGGGTTGCCGCCGCCAGAATGGCGAGGGCGGGCAGGGAACGGCTTAAGGTCAATACGCGGCTCATAGGTTTTCTCCATCGAAACAAAGGTTTCCGCCCCGGATAGTCGGTTGGGCGGGGCGCCCTCGCCTATGGCCGTTATGGCCGTCGGTGGGAGCCGGTGGAGAGAAGTTATGAGCGCCGGCCGGCCCTGTCGCGCCATCTTCGACCGAAGATATCTGTGATTCCACGAACGGAATGTGCCGCGGACGAACGGTGGATCACGGTCGACAAACGACAGGGGTGAAAGGTGCTTGCCGCGCCCGCTATGCGCCAGGCAGCGTCATGACCTGGGCAATCGCGACCAGGTGCAAGCCGGCGGCAGCGATCACGAGCGCATGCCACAGGGCATTGTGGAACGGCAGGCGCGCCTGCGTATACACGACGGTGCCGACCGAATAGACAAGGCCGCCGCCAACGATCAGCGCCATCACGCTTCCCGGCAGGTCGGCGATCAACGCCGGCAACAGCGGCAGCAGGGACCAGCCCATGCCCAGATAGAGCGCGAGCGCAGCCCGCTCATAGCGGTAGGGGCGGAGCAGCTTGAGCGCGACGCCCACTGCCGCCATGGTCCAGACGACCGCGCAAAGCGGAATGCCCAGCCCCGGGCGCAACGCCGTCAGCGACAGCGGCGTATAGGTACCGGCGATCATCACGAAGATCATCGCGTGGTCCAGTCGGCGCAGGATCGCCTTCAGCCGCCCGGCGCGCGCAAGATTGTAGAAGGCCGAGGCATAGAGCATGCCGATGAGGCCGAACGAATAGACCGCGCCGGAAACGATGCGGCCGGTCGAAAGCGACGGTCCGGCCTGGGCAAACAGCCAGGTTACCGCGACGGGCGCGCCGATGAGTCCGAGGAAATGGATAAGGCCGTCCGCGATGCGTTCGACGCCAGTATAATCTGGGAACGCGGGGCGCGGGTGCGGCATGCCTGGGGCTTTCGTGGCTGCGGTAAAAACAAAATTGGCCACGAACGCCCTGAGGCGCAAGACCCGAGGCTGGGTCTAGAGAAGCAAAACCCGGCCGCCAATTTCTTGGCGGCCGGGAATGACTTAGACGGCTTTGAGGTCGACTGCCGAGGAGCGGCCGTTCTGGCCGTTCTCAATCTCGAACGAGACCTTCTGGCCTTCGTTCAACGAGTGCATTCCGGCCTTTTCCAGCGCGCTGATATGGACGAAGACGTCCTTCGAGCCGTTATCGGGCTGAATGAAGCCGAAGCCTTTGGTGGGGTTGAACCATTTAACGGTGCCTGAGGGCATTTAGTATCTCCTGAAGAGAGGTTGCAGCCAGCCGAGATAGCGGACTGGATCGCATTTCATTCGGGAGAACCAGGTCGGCCACCGCGATGCGGCAAGCAAGATTAGGCGGACCCTAACGGAACGTGACGTGGGGATAGTATCGTCCCGACAAGCGCAGATTGCAAGCGGTATCGAGAAAAATAGAAATTCCCCAAAATTTGTCGGTATTGCGACGGGTTGAAAATTCACCGTCGCGACATCATTCTAAGTACACATGGTCATAAAAAATCGTAATTCCGAAGCAATATTCTCCATCTTTTCCCGCGACGACAGCAGTTACGCGATCGAGGTCGTGATCCCGGAATCCAATCCGACCACGGTCACCGGTTTTGCTTCGCGCGAAGCGGCCGAAGGCTGGATCGCCAGCTATAAGGAGCGGCTCGAGGCCGCCGAGGCACGCGGCAACCGCCCGTTCCGGGCCCGCGCCAAGCAAGCCTGACCCCTATCAAGTCTGGCCGGCCAAGCGATCTTACAGACCTGGTAACATCGCAACGCCCTGACCACGCAAATCCTCGGGCGCTTACGGTCTAGAGTCGCGGCAATACCGCCTTGCACGCTGTTTTACCGCGGCGCAACATGGGCTTAGGGCGCGCTGCGCCCGCATCCCAGGAGGCCGGCCGGATTTGCGCGTGACCCAGCAAGACAGTGCGCCCGGGATCGCACCCGGAACCACGGTTGCCGTGGCGGACGTTCCGGTGCGGCTCGACCGACTGCCGGTGACGCGCCTGCACCTCCTGGTCGTCGTTGCCTGTGCGATCGGTTTCGGCTTCGACCTGTTGGAGGTCGCGCTCGGAAGCGCGCTTTCCGCCGTGTTTTCGGCGCCGCCTTATTCGGTGCCGAAAAATCACCTCTCGCTGTTGTTGTCTGCGGCCTATGCCAGCGCCATTGTCGGCGCGCCGGCATTGGGGTGGCTGGCTGACCGGATCGGCCGCCGCAATGTGTTGACCGGCGGCCTTCTGTGGCTGGCGGCAACCTCCTTCGCCATGACGACGACCGACAGGATGGAGCTCTTGTTCGGCTTCCGGCTGCTCGCGGGTATTGCCCTTGGCGCCTATCCGCCGCTGATGCTGGCCTATCTGGCGGACATATTGCCGGCGGCGCGTCGTGGGCCGATGACCATGATGGCGATCGCGTTCGCCGCGCTGGGCCAGCCCCTGGGCCTCTTCCTCGTGCGCTGGCTGACACCGATCCATCCGCTGGGTCTCGCCGGCTGGAAATGGGCTTTCGTCGCGGGCAGTGTCGGCGCCGTCGGTGCGGCCTTCCTGTTTCGCCTTATCCCGGAATCGCCCCGTTGGCTTGCCGCAACCGGCCGCGCCGCGGAGGCGGAGACCGCGTATCGACAGTTCGCCGCCTCTTCATCGGTGCTGCCTGCGAAGCCGGCGCCAGCGATAAGCCGCCGGCCGGTCGACGCAAGCGCGCCCTCCGGATCGTGGATCAGGCGTCACCGGCGCTCGTTCGCCGTGGTCGGCGGGCTTTATTTCCTGGGGCCGTGGGCCTTGGTCGGCTTCCCCCTCACGACCGGGGCGGTGCTGATCGCGAAGGGATTCAAGCTGACGGACACGCTTTTGTTCATCGCCGTCGCCTCCTTCGGCCCGTTCTTCGGTACTTTCATTGCTTCTTTCGGGGCGGACAGGCTGGCGCGGCGCACCGCCATCGCGCTGGGAGCGACCGCGATGACGCTGTCGGTCGGCTTGTTCGCGGTCAGCGACAGCCCGGTCGGCCTGATGGCCGGCAGCCTCTCCTTCTCGCTGATCGCCAATGTCTATCTTGCGGTCCTGGCGGTCTATGCCGCCGAGGCGTTTCCGACCCGCTATCGTAGCTCCGCTTCCTCCGCGACCTGGGCGATCAACCGCGTGGCGTCCACAGCCGCGCCGCTGGTGCTGTTCGGCGTGTTGCAGGTCGGCGGGGCAGGGGTGATGTTCTCCCTGATCGCGGCGGCGCTGGTCGCGTCGGTGCTGCTGGTGCTGGCCTTCGGCTCCGCCGGCCGAGCAGGGCAGGCGGTGGATTAGGGCCGATCAGGTGCCCGGGTTCAACGCGTCCTTCAGCGTCTTGGCCTGGACGAAGACCATTCTTTTGCCGGCCGGTTGCTCCTTGATCTTGAACGTGCCCAAGCCCACGAGCGTCACGCTGTCGCCCTTCTGCGTCGCCTCATTGATTGCCGCGACGATCGCCGTGATGAGGCGCTTCGACTTCATGACGGTCAGGTCATTGCCTTCGGCGATCTTGGAAGCGAGCTCGGCGGTATTCATTCTAGGCTCCTGCATCGTGCGGTTGCGGGGAAACCGTTACCCTGCCGGGCGCCGAAAAACAATCGAACGCGGCAGAATATTCAAGGATTTACCGCAGCGGCACTCAAGCCTCTGCAAATTTCCGGAGGAGAGTTCCCATGAAGATCGGCCTGCAGATACCCAGCTTCACCTGGCCCGGCGGCGCGGCGAAGATTGGCTCGACCATCGTCGATATCGCCAAACTGGCGGACGAGGCCGGCTTCGCGTCGCTGTGGACGATGGACCATTTCTTTCAGATCGAATTCGTCGGCCCGCGCGAACACGACATGCTGGAGGGCTATGCCACGCTGTCCTATCTCGCGGCGGTGACCAAGACCGTACGGCTGGGTACGCTGGTGACCGGCGTGCCCTATCGCCATCCCGGCGTGCTGATCAAGACCGTGACGACGCTGGATGTGCTGTCCGGCGGCCGCGCCTGGCTGGGTATCGGCGGCGCATGGTTCGAGGGCGAGGCGGTGGCGCTGGGCATCCCCTTCCCGCCGATCTCCACCCGCTTCGAGCTGCTGGAGGAGGCGCTGCAGATCGCCAAGCACATGTGGTCGCCCAACAACGGCCCCTATCACGGCAAGCACAACAACCTGTCCGAAACGCTGTGCGAGCCGCAGCCGCTCTCCCGTCCGCACCCGCCGATCATGGTCGCCGGCGGCGGCGAGAAGAAGACGCTGCGCATCTGCGCCCAGTATGGCGACGCCTGCAACCTGTTCGGCGGACCTGAGATGGTCGGGCCGAAACTGGATGTGCTGAAGCGCCACTGCGAGGCGCTGGGCCGCGACTACGGCACGATCGAGAAGACCACGCTGAACACCGTCCACATCGCACCGGGCGAGATGACGGCCAGGGATGTTATCGACCAGTGCAAGGCGTTGGCGGCCGTCGGCGTCGACCACGCCATCGTCAACATGCCCAACGTGCACGAGCTGAAACCGCTGGAGGTGTTCGCCAAAGAGGTCATTCCGGAACTGGCGGGAGTCTGATCCGGATAGGAAGGCGTGGATTCTGTCTTCGCAGCCTGTAGTCTTCACGGCGATTGGCGCTGAGTCTGTGCACCGGGAGCGTCTCGCCGCGCGAGAGGTTCGATAAGGTGCTCTCCGACGACACCGCCACCATGGGGAGGATCTGCTTGAAGCGCATTTTTGCAGTGAGCCTTATTGCGTTCGCGCTGCTGGGCGGTACGGCGCGTGCCGGCAGCGAGGCGGCCATCGACACCGCGCCTCGCGGCGCGGAGCTTTTCGGCCAGCGTTGCGCCGCCTGCCACGATCATCCCACCGGCCGCATCCCGCCACATTACGTGCTGAGCCATTTGAGCGCCGACCAGGTCCGCCAGGCGCTGACCTCCGGGCCGATGCGGCAGCAGGCCCAGGGGCTGAACGCCGACGAGATCAATCAGCTGGTGGTCTTCGTGACCTACAAGACCGTCGCCAGTTGGGCCGAGCCGGATCCGCGCGCCAATAGGTGCAAGGGCCCGCCGTCGCTCGACGCCGAAGCATCCGACTGGACCGGCTGGGGCCGGGATCCGGAAAACACGCGTTTCCAGCCCGCGCCGGGCATTGCCGCCGCCGATGTGCCGAAGCTCAAGCTGAAATGGGCCTTCGCCTATCCCGGCAGCGAGACGGTGGGTCAGCCGGCGCGGTTGGGAAACCTGCTCATCGTGCCCAGCGTGACCGGGCGCATCTTCGCCCTGGACGCCCGCACCGGCTGCACCTACTGGACCGCCGAGGCCGGGGCGCCGGTCAAGACCGCCATAGCGGTCGGCCCGACCAATACCGGCCGGACAATCGCCGTCTTCGGTGACATGGCGGGATCCGTCCATGCCGTCGATGCCGTGACCGGCCGCGCGCTGTGGACCGTCAAGGCCGACCCCCATCCGCTGGCGCAGGTGCGAGGTTCGCCCCAAATCTATAACGGAAGGGTCTATGCCCCCGTCTCATCCGGCGAGGAATCCGCGGCGGTCGACCCGGCCTATCCATGCTGCACCTTTCGCGGCGCGCTGGTCGCGCTCGACGGGGCGACGGGCAAGGTCATCTGGAAGGCCTATACCATCCCGAACGCGCCGGCGAAGCTGAAGATCAACAGCGCCGGCACGCAGATGTACGGCCCGTCCGGCGCGCCGACATGGTCGGCGCCGACCATCGATATCAAACGCCGTCGCGTCTATGCCGGTACCGGCAACGGCTATAGCGGCGCCGATGCCGGCACAAGCGATGCCGTCATGGCGTTCGACCTCGATACCGGCAAGCGCATTTGGGCGACACAGACGACCAAGGATGTCTTCGTCGTCTGCCCCGAACCCCATACCGGCAACTGCCCGGACGAGCAGGGCCAGGATATCGACTTCGCCAGCTCAAGCATCCTTCGGACCTTGCCCGACGGCAAACAGCTGCTGCTGGCCGGTCAGAAGAGCGGCGTCGTGTTCGGTTTCGACCCCGACCATGACGGCAAGCTCGTCTGGCAGACGAAGCTCGGCGAGGGCGGGCCGTTCGGCGGCGTGGAGCACGGCATCGCCGCCGACGGGGATCGGCTCTATGTCTCGATCTCCGATGTCGCGCCCAGCTCGGCAATTCCCGAGCCGGGCAAGCCGCCGCATCCTGAGGGTGGCTTGACCGCGCTGTCGCTCGCCGGCGGCGCCAAGCTCTGGCACGTGCCGGCGCCGCCTCCCACCTGCGCCTGGGGCACGCAGAGCTGCTCGGCGGCACAGCCGGCGGCCGTGACCGCCATGCCCGGCCTCGTCTTTTCCGGCTCGCTTGACGGCCATATCCGCGCCTATGCGGCCGCCGACGGCAAACTGGTGTGGGATTTCGACACGGGACGGCCGTTCGATGCCGTCAATGGCGGCCAAGCCCACGGTGGGGCGGTGAACGGCTTCGGCCAGATCGTTTCGGGCGGGATGCTGTTCGTGAATTCCGGCGGCGGCTATTACGGGCCGCCGGGCAATGCGCTGCTGGCTTTCAGCATCGACGGGAAATAGCGCAGCTAAGCCCCCAACTCACCACATCCACGTCTCGACATTCGCCACTGCCTGTCCTTGGCCGATCGCCTGCATGCCTTTGACGCAGCGCACGATGTACCAGATTGCGGTGAACAGCAGGATCAGGAAGCCGATGCCGATAAAGGCGGTCACGCCGCCGATCACGCCGAAGAGCAGGCCGATCCAGAAGGTGCGGATCTGGAAGCGGTAATGGGTCTGTACCCAGGCCGGCGCGGCGTCCTTGTAGACATAGGCCATCACGATGCCGATCAGCGAGGTCACGCCGACGACGAAGCTGGCGAGATATAGGATATAGATCAGGTTCGCGCTGTTGCCCTCGACCGGATTGTGGCCGGGCGGGATGACAATCTGATCGGACATTGGCGGCTCCCTCATTGCCGGCGTCCATGCGGCCGGGCTTTGCGGGCAGGTTACAGCACGCGCGGACATTCGCCATAGATTTCAATGCGTGGCCGCATAGCGAATGCTATTCCGGATAATCTGCGTGGGATGGCGGCAATCCGGGACTAATTGGTGTTAAATAAAATTTTACTAATAAAGGCATAATCCGTTGTTTTTCTGCCATATTTCCCTGAAACTCGACCGGCGATTGTCGCAATTAAAAAAATGAGGGATGTCAGATGGACTTCAAGGCAGGACTTTTCGTTGCGGCTGCGGCCGTGATGGGCTTCACCGGGACCGCGTTCGCCAGCGACGCGGATTTCACGCTGGTCAACAAGACCGGCTACCAGATCGACGATGTTTATATCTCGACGCCCAAAGAGGACGAGTGGGGCAAGGACATCATGGGCAAGGACGCCCTGGCCGACGGCGAGCGGGTCGACATCGAATTCCCGCACGGCGACGGCAAGTGCAAGTTCGACATCAAGGTGAAATACAACGACGGCGACGAAGCAGAATGGGGCAACGTCGATCTCTGCGAGTGGAATGCGATCACGCTGCACTGGGACGGCAAGAGGACGACCGCTACGGGCGAGTGATCTTACCTTCGGAAGCCTTCTCCCGCCTGTCGACGCTGACACTTCGGCGTCGCACAGGCAGATCGAACGGGAGAAGGCTTTCGTTGCATTATGGCAGCCGCGGCATCACCTTGCTTTCGAGCAGCCGCAGCATCCGCCACGCCTCGTGCGGTGGAATCCCGCCCATCAGCGGGTTGAACAGCAGCAGGCCGCTCGGGCCGATGCCCTGCGCCATCTCGACGGCCTCGTCCGGTGTCACCACGCGATAGGCCGGGTTCTGGCGGACCGCCACGGCGTCGACAACGCCGGCATAGGGGCCGGCGGCCTCGCCATATGCCTCGGTCGTGAATTTTCCATATTCCGCGATCTGACTCAGGATATGCGGGGTCAGCATTTGCCACGCCGCCTCCACATCCTCCGCCACCCACAGGAAGACGGGGCCCAGCGGCTGCGGCGGGCCGGGATCGGGTTTGCCGAGCGCCAGGCATTCCTCGCGGAACGGCTGCCACAGCGCGTGGTCGAAGGGCAGGGCGAAGCCGTCGGACAGGCGCGCCGCTCGGCGGGCCGCGGCGGGCGTACTGCCGCCCATGGTCAGCTGCGGCCGCGGATCGGGCTTGGGCAGCACGCGCAGGGTGCGGCCCTGATACCCGAACGGCTCGCCGGTCCAGGCGGTCAGCAGCAGGGTCGCGATCTCCCCCCAATCCTTCCAGCGCGCCTTCGGGTCTTTGCCGAACATGCGGCTTTCAACATCGCGATACCCACCACCGATCGCCAGGTCGAAACGGCCGCCGGACGCGAGCGACAGCACCGCCGTGTCCTCGGCCAGCTTGATCGGGTCGTAGAGCGGGGCGATCAGGATGTTGGGTCGCATCCGGATACGGCGTGTGCGACCGGCCACCGCCCCGCAGGCGATCAGCGGCGAGGGGCAATAGCCTGTGTCCGAGACGTGATGCTCGCCGAAATTGACGGTGGTGAAGCCGTTGCGGTCGGCCCATTCGGCCATGTCCA